>JANPIQ010000402.1:0-13967 GCA_031425075.1 Sphingomonadales bacterium | reverse complement strand
GCCTTCGCCCTTGCCGCGCAGAAACGGTGGCACGCGTTCTTCGACGCTGGCGGTTACCAACACTTTGGTCTCGCCAAAGCTGACCAGCACCGATCCTTCGGCGTGTTTGGTAAAGTGAGCTTCGATCGCAATGGCGCGCATTTGATCCGGCGCGCGTCCCGATGGGCGCATTATCTGTTTCCTTCAGTTCCAAGCGGGTCCACTATCGTCGGCGGCGAGAATAGCCACCCCTAACGAATTTCGATGAGACAACATGATACGCAAAACGACTTGTATCGGCCTACCGGCAATCGCGATCGTGGCGATGATCAGCGGCAAAGCGTCGGCAAACACCCGCCCGGTGCCGGTGCCGCCAGCCAAGATGCTGCCTCTGACCCCTGCCGAGATCGACGATGCCCTCGCCATCGGCGGCGTCGATGTCGCAGCGGACATGGTACGGACGCGGATGACGACCGACGTGCTGGTCAATGGCCGCGGGCCGTATCGCTTCGTCGTTGATAGCGGTGCCGATTCTTCGGTGGTCGGGCTGGCCGTTGCGCGCGCGCTGCAGCTGCCACAGGGCCGCCCGGTGATCGTCAACGGCATGACTGGCAGCGCGCGTGTCGATCGCGTGCTGGTCGATGAACTCACGCTGGGGCCGACGACCGTGCGCGATCTCGAGCTGCCCGCGCTGCGCGAACGCGACCTTGGCGGGGACGGGATGCTCGGCATCGACGCGCTCGTTCGCCAGCGGCTGATGATGGATTTCGAGAAAAGGCTGATCAAGGTCGAAGACGCCGAAATCAGACCGGTGCGATTGGAAGGCGAAATCATCGTTACGGCACGCACCGCGCGTGGCCAGCTGATCCTGACCCAGGTCAAGGCGGCCGGGCTTGCGGTCGAGGCGGTCATCGATACCGGGTCCGAGATCACGATCGGCAACCTTGCGCTGCGCGACAAGCTGATCAAGCGCTATGCCGACCGGTTCAGGACCGTCGCCATCACCGGCGTTACTGGGCAGAAAATCGATCTGCAGATTGCGCGTATCGGTGAATTGCGTCTTGGTCCGGTCGTCCTCAAAAACGTGCCGATGGCTTTTGCAGACGTGCCGCCCTTCATGGTGTTCGGCCTCGATACGCAGCCATCATTGCTACTCGGCACCGATCTCCTTGAAACCTTCCGGCGGGTGTCGCTTGATTTTCGCGCACGCAAAGTGCGGTTTCAATTGAAGAAATGCGGATCGACTGGGATCGTGATCAACACCACGCCGATGGCGTCGCTGACGCGCCTATCGTCCGATGACCGCGCGGCCGTGTGCAAACGCTGACCGTTCTTACAAGGACCAGGTCAAGCGCGAAGAACGCTAGCCTGTGCGGCAAGGATCAAATTACGCGCGCGCCTCTTCGGTAAGCCCCACCGAGTTGACCCGCAGCGCTTTCAGGACGGCGTCGACGATGCCCGGCGCGTTCAATCCGGCATCGTCATATTGCTTCATCGGCGCGTTCTGGTCCTGAAAACTGTCGGGCAGTCGCAAGGTGCGCAGCTTGAGCCCGGCATCGATCAGCCCTTCATCGCTCGCCATCGTCAGAACATGTGCGCCGAGCCCGCCGATTGCCGCTTCTTCGACCGTCACCGCAACTTCGTGCGTGGTCAGCAGCTTGCGAATCAGATCGACATCAAGCGGTTTGGCAAACCGGAGATCGGCAACGGTCGTGCTCAGCCCCTTGGCCTCGAGCGTGTCGGCCGCCTTGAGCGCTTCTTCGAGTCGGGTGCCTAGCGACAGGATTGCGACCGTCTTCCCCTGCCGCACGATCCGGCCCTTGCCGATCGGCAGCTGCTCGGGAATTTCGGGCAGCGTCACGCCGGTGCCATTGCCGCGCGGATAGCGGAACGCGATCGGTCCATCGTCATGGAGCGCGGCGGTATAAGTCATGTGGACAAGCTCAGCCTCATCGGCAGGTGCCATGATCACGAAATTGGGCAGCGTCGCAAGGTAAGTGACATCGAACGATCCGGCATGCGTTGCGCCATCAGCCCCGACCAGCCCGGCACGGTCGATCGCAAAGCGTACGGGGAGATTCTGGATCGCGACATCGTGAACAACCTGATCATAAGCGCGCTGGAGGAAGGTCGAATAGATCGCACAGAACGGGCGATAGCCTTGTGCCGCCATTCCGGCCGCGAACGTCACCGCATGCTGTTCGGCGATGCCGACATCGAAACTGCGCGTCGGATGCGCCTTGGCGAAGCGATCGACGCCTGTGCCCGATGGCATTGCGGCCGTGATTGCAACGATTCGTTCATCGGTGTCGGCGATTTTGGCGAGCGTATCGCCAAAAACATTCTGGTATGCAGGCGGTCCCGGCGGGGCTTTGGATTGCACGCCTGTGATCACGTCGAACTTCTGAACGCCATGATATTTATCCGCCGCCGCTTCGGCGGGCGCATAACCATGGCCTTTTTTGGTAACGACATGGATCAGGCACGGCCCTTCGGCGGCATCGCGGACATTTTCGAGCACCGGAATCAGGTGATCGAGATTATGCCCGTCGATCGGCCCGACATAGTAAAACCCCAGTTCTTCGAACAGCGTCCCACCCATCGCCATGCCACGCGCGAATTCATCGGTCTTGCGCGCGGCGACATGCAGCGGTCCGGGCAGCTTGCGTGACAGGCGGCGCGCAACTTCGCGCAGTTCGAGAAACGGACGCGATGAAACGATCTTGGCCAGATACGCCGAAAGTCCGCCGACAGGGGGCGCGATCGACATGTCGTTATCGTTGAGGATCACGATCAGCCGGTTGCCGGCCTGCGCCGCATTATTCATCGCTTCATACGCCATGCCCGCCGACATCGCGCCATCGCCGATCACGGCAATGCCGCGCCCTGGCTTGCCGGCCAGTTTGTTGGCCACGGCAAATCCCAGCGCCGCCGAAATCGATGTCGATGAATGCGCGGCACCGAACGGATCATATTCGCTTTCGGACCGCTTGGTGAAGCCAGAAAGCCCGCCGCCCATCCGCAACGTGCGGATGCGATCGCGCCGCCCCGTGAGGATCTTGTGCGGATAGCATTGGTGCCCGACATCCCAGATCAGCCGGTCATCGGGAGTATTGAACACGTAATGTATCGCCGTTGTCAGCTCGACAACGCCAAGCCCTGCGCCCAGATGCCCGCCAGTCACCGATACTGCCGCAATGGTTTCGGCGCGCAGTTCATCGGCGAGTTGCCGCAACTGTTCGGGCTTCAAGCTGCGAAGATCGGATGGCATCGACACAGTGTCGAGGAGCGGCGTTGCCGGAAGGTTCGTCATCGCATCGCCTTACGCGCGCTTTTGCCACTGGGAAAGCAAATTGCTTCTTTACACTTTGGTTACCCTGCGACCGCTATTCTGCGCTCGGGTAAGGACGTGTGGTATGCAATCTGTGATAGTCAAACTTGGCGGGATTGCGATCGTGGTGGCGTTTCTGGCTTCGGCGCTGGGAACGGTGATGCCAACGCGCATCGCTTCGGTGCCGCAAAAAGAGCGCATCATCGAAGGTGCCCGGATGTCGGGGGCGTCCAACGTCAGAATCCGTGCCGCAGAGGCAGAAGCGCGGCGCGCACCCGTCACGCGGTCTTCGAACGATCAACCGGTCGTTGTGCTCGTGCCTCAATCGGAGCCCGAAAACGAGGGTCGCGATCAGGAAGCCGCGACTGGCTACACCGGCGCCGAACCCATGCCGCAGACCCGCTTTGCAGAGGCAGATGGTGCCGCCGAAAGCGCAGAAGAGCCCGAAATCGAAGACTAGGCGAGAACGGCCGCGCATCTGCGCGTTACGGCGCTGCGCCAAACTCTGTGCTTGGTCACGATGCGTCTTGGGACTAGTGCTGGCGGGTGTCGAATGTCCCAGAACTGACCAGCCGTGCGCGCGACGTGTTCCGGCTTGTCGTCGAATCCTATCTCAGCGACGGCATGCCGGTGGGATCGCGGACGATTGCCGATCATGGCGGGCTGAGCCTGTCGCCCGCGTCGATCCGCAATGTGATGCAGGATCTTGAGGAAATCGGGCTGCTGGCGGCGCCGCATACTTCGGCAGGGCGACTGCCGACCGAAACCGGATTGCGGCTGTTTGTCGATGGCATGATGCAGGTTGCAGAACCGACCGCCGATGAACGGGCCGCGATAGAGGCCCGGGTCAGCGAACCGGGCCCTGTCGAAGAGGCGCTTGCCGCCGCCAGTGCCGCGCTTTCGGGGCTGTCTGCGTGCGCAGGGCTTGTGCTGGTGCCCGCGCATGAAGCCCGTGCGCGGCAATTTTCGTTTGTGCCTCTGTCCGATGGACAAGCGCTGCTGGTACTGGTGAGCGACGATGGCGCGATCGAAAACCGGGTGATCGATTTGCCGCACGGCATGACGCCGACCGCGCTGGTCGAGGCTGGCAATTTCATGACGACGCGGCTGGCGGGCAAGACGCTCGCCGAAGCTGGCGCGATGATCGATAGGGAGATCGTGGCCGCGCGCGCCACGCTCGATGCATCTTCGCAGGCGCTGATCCGCCAGGGCATTGCCGATTGGACCATCGATGCTGCCCAACGATCGGTGCTGATCGTGCGCGGAACCGCGAATCTGATCGATTCTGCCGCGATTGCCGATCTCGATCGCGTTCGGCAGCTACTCGACGAAATCGAAGGCAAGCAGGAAATTGCGCGTTTGCTCGATAGTGCGCGTCAGGGCCAGGCGACAAAGGTGTTTATCGGAGCTGAAAATAACCTGTTCGCGCTTTCGGGTTCGACCGTCATTGCCGCCCCTTACGGCGGCCGCGACGGACGCGTGGTCGGCGTGGTCGGCGTGATCGGGCCGACGCGGTTGAATTACGCCCGAATCGTCCCCATGGTGGATTTCACAGCCCAAACCTTGTCGAGATTGATGCGTTGATGACCGAAACCACCGAACCCCAGCTTGCCGATACCGACGTTACCGAGCCTGATTCGATGCCACATTCGCCCGAGGGTGAACAGGCCGACGATCGCATCGCTGCCATCGAAACCGAACTTGCCGAAGCGCGTCAGGCAGTGCTTTATGCGCAGGCAGAAACGCAGAATGTTCGCCGTAGGCTCGAAAAAGACGCGCAGGATGCCCGGGCCTATGCGGCAACCGGATTTGCGCGCGATATCTTATCGGTGGCGGACAACTTGGCGCGCGCGCTTGACGCCATGCCGCAAACTATGCGCGAAGATGACGCCAATAAGGGCCTGGTGACAGGCCTTGAGGCGACGCAGCGCGAATTGCACGCGGTGTTCGAGCGCAACGGAATCAGCCGGATCGATGCCGTTGGTCAGCCGCTCGATCCCAACCGGCATCAGGCAATGATCGAACTGCCCAGCAATGACGCCCAACCGGGCACGATCGTTCAGGAAATGCAGGCGGGGTATATGATCCGCGACAGGCTGCTCCGGCCGGCGCTCGTCGCCGTGGCAAAAGCGCCTGCGGACGGTGATAAAGATAGGGCATGAACCATTATTAACCCTAGTCGTAAACCACTGGGGTAAGCGCGTTCTGCCATTTCAGCATCCTGGCCTTCTCGCCGGTGTTTTGGAGTGACAGTCATGCCCGGCTATGCCGAACCCGACACTGCGGATTTGATCGACTGGGCCTGCCTTGCGGCCGAACGCCAGCGGCTCGGGGGTCGGTTCTGGCGAACGCTAGGTTATCTCCACGACGAAGGCGTTGTGGCGATTGCGGCCATCGAAAACGCCCTGCGCGCGCATGATCCTGCCGCGATGGTGGGGCCAGCCGAGCGGTTGAAGGACGAGGCGTTTCCGCTGGGCGCGCTTCGACTCGCCGAAATTGCCGAAACGATCGAAATCGACGCGCGCGATTGCGTCGAATGGCGTCAGGATCCGGCCCCGATGATCGAGCAAGTCGTGCTGTTGCGATCGATATTTGCCGAAACGGTCGCGCTGCTTGAAAGCGATTCGAACCCGCTGATTCGCAAATCGCCCGTATCGCGGCCCCGTTTGCTCGCGGCATAATCGCCAACGTTCACATCAATCGATGGCTAACCCGCCGCGACTGGCACGATTTCGACTATTTCCATCACACTGCCAAAACTTGGATAAGGCAGGATCAGCCGCCACCTGTTGGGCTCGATCTGTTCGACAGCGCCTGCCATGTCGCGCAGGGCATCCTGCCCGTAATCAATGGCGCGGCGTTCATCCCCGACCATCATCGTGCCCAAAAAAATCGCGCGCTTATCATCATTTTTGAAAATTAGTCCCGCAGTACGCTGCATTCCCCCTGAATTGGCAAAGCCCGACACTTCGCCTTCATCGGTAACAGCGCAGCCTGTCCTGGGAAACACGACATAGGCGGGACCTGAATCGCCGCCGATCCTGATCGTCCGGCAGCGGTAAATGCCAGCCGCAGGTGCCAACCCGCCGATCGATGCATCAGGATCGAGCAGTGCCGCTTCACGCGCCATGCGGGGCCCATTGCCGCTGGCCCGCGCCTGATCGAGTGCTTTGACAAAGGCCGTCCGCCAGCTGCGGATCCGGTCCATGTCGCGCGGCGTCACCGCAATTTTCCAGTCTGCCGCAACGACCGCCTTTTGCATCAGCGGCTTGCGCTTGGCCGTTGCCGTTCCGCATCCGACGGCAAGCCCCGTCATCCCCAGAATGATCATTGTCCGTGCGATCACCATAAGCTCCGCTCATCCTTTGCCGGTTGCCGGATCATCGCCGCACCACATTAATTTCACATTGCGGCTAATGTGTGGTCCAGCCGCCATCGATTGCCAGATTGGCTCCTGTGATTGCAGACGCCGCTTGTGTGCACAGGAAAACCGTCATGGCGCCGATCTGTTCCGGCATCACGAATGACTTTTGCGGGATCGCTGCCAGCATCACATCGTTGATCACCTGATCGCGCGTCATGTTGCGCGTTTTCATTGTGTCGGGAATCTGGTTTTCGACCAGCGGCGTCCAGACATAACCCGGTGAAATACAGTTGACGGTGACCCCCGATGTTGCCGTTTCAAGCGCGACGGTGCGGGACAGCCCCAACAGCCCGTGCTTGGCAGTAACATAGGCTGACTTATTGGGGCTCGCGACGCTGGCATGCGCAGATGCTGTCGAAATGATCCGGCCCCAGCCCCGCGCCTTCATCGCCGGCAGCAAGCTTTGGATCAGCAGAAATGGGGCATCGACCATGATCGCCTGCATTTTGCGCCACATCTCGGGCGGAAAATCCTCGATCGGGCACACATGCTGGATGCCGGCATTGTTGATCAGGATGTCGGGTGCGCCAAGCCTGTCCACGCACTGCACGGCAAGCGCATCCACCTGCGCGGCATCGGACAAGTCAGCGGCGGAGTAGCCGGTCTTGGCACCGCTTGCGGCCGAAAGCGCTGCGCGTTGCGCGGCAATGGCATCGGCGTCGCCGAAACCGTTGAGCATGATCGCAGCGCCTTCAGCCGCCAATGCAACAGCGATCGCAGCCCCGATGCCTGAGGTCGACCCGGTCACAAGTGCAGTCTTGCCTGCAAGGAACATGGCAATCGGTCCTTTGGTTATTGGCTTCCAATTGCATCGCGGCTGCGCCCGGTGCAAGACAAGGTTCCCGTTTGGAGGATGGCTGATGCGGCTGGACGATCTCGATACCAACGTCAACGTCGAAGACCAGCGCGGCGGCGGTGGCGGCTTTGGCTTTCCCGGCGGCGGCGGATTGCCGCTCGGGCGCAGCATGGGCTGCGGCACCTTCATCCTTGTCGTTATCGGCGCTCTGGTGTTCGGGGTGAATCCTTCGCAAATTCTGGGTCCGATGGGCGGAACGCCTTCGGAAATGCAGCAGCCTGCGCAAACAGGCAGCGTGCAAGCCAAGGGCTGCGATGCCGATGCGACAAGCCGATTTGCCTGTCAGGTGCTGCGATCGAACGATCTGACCTGGGGGCAGCTGTTCAGCGATGGTGGCTATCGCGCACCCAAGCTGGTGTTTTATTCGGGCCGTGGATCGTCGGGATGCGGAGCCGCGCAATCGGCAATGGGGCCGTTTTACTGCCCCGCCGATCGGGGAATCTACCTCGATACCGATTTTTTTGCCGAACTGTCTCAACGCTTCGGTGCCAGCGGCGATTTTGCCCAGGCCTATGTGATCGCGCATGAGGTTGGCCATCACATCCAGCATCTGACAGGCGTTGCCGATCAAGTCCGGACAGCGCAGGCGCGCGCCAGCCAGACCCAATCGAACAGGCTGCAAGTGGCAATGGAGCTTCAGGCCGATTGTTACGCGGGCGTCTGGGCCGCCAGAAACCGGGAAAGGCTCGAACCGGGCGATGTGGAGGAAGGGCTGCGCGCCGCGCACGCAATCGGTGACGATGTACTCCAGCGCGCGTCGCAGGGCGTGGTCGTCGAAGCGGCATGGACGCACGGCAGCGCCGAACAGCGGATGACATGGCTGAAACGCGGATTGCAGACCGGCGACCCCGAGCAGTGCGACACGTTTCAGGGTCGATAGGATGCGGATCGGGATCGTCGCCCCAAGCTGCCCGCTCGATCCCGCGATCGCCGAGCGGCTGACAGGCCTTGTCGGAAGCCGCGCCGAGCTGGTGATCGATCCGCAATGTTTTCTGTCCGACGGGCATTTTGCCGGTAACGACGAAGCCCGCACGCGCGCGCTGATTGCGATGGCCAATGATCCTGCCATCAATGCGATTTGGTTCGCGCGCGGCGGCTATGGCGCGTGCCGAATTGCCGAAGCCGCAATCAAGGGGATGGGCGCAACAGCGCGCACCAAACGCTGGCTCGGTTATAGCGATGCCGGGTTCCTGCTTGCCGGGCTTTACGCGCGCGGCATCGGCGCTGTGGCACATGGCCCGATGCCCGCCGATCTGGCACGCACCGGTGGCGGTGCGGCGATTGTCCGGGCGCTCGACTGGCTGGTTGACGGCAAGGCGTCACCCGGCGACGCGGCACCTTCGGGCGTTGTCGCGATTGCGCCGCCCTTGACGGGGGGGCGGCCACGGCAACTGGCATTCAACCTTACGGTGCTGGGCCGGATTCTTGGAACCCCGCTCCAGCCGGTCATGACGGATCATGTCCTCCTGATCGAAGAGGTGAGCGAACATCTTTATGCGATCGACCGCAATTTCTTTCACATCACCACCAATGCCGCTGTTCGCGGCGCCACCGGGATCCGGCTCGGCAGGATCAGCGAGGTTCCCCAAAATGACCGGGCATTCGGGGCGACAGCGGAAGAAATTGCGCAATACTGGTGCCAAAAAAGCGGCATTGCCTGGCTGGGGCACGCCGATATCGGGCACGATGCGCAAAACGCGGTGATTGCATTCGGATAAGGTTCAGCCCGATGAGGGCATAAGGCGAAAGCAAAGGGGAACGAAAATGCGGTTGGTGGTCCTACTGGCAATGGCGCTCGCCACCGGCGGCTGCGTTCGGACGATAGCCGATGTCGTGACGGCACCTGTCAAGATTGTATCCAAGACTGCTGATGTGCTGACCACCAGCCAGTCCGAAGCCGATGAAAAACGCGGGCGCGAAATACGCAATCGTGAGGAACGGCTCGGCAAGCTCGAACGCCGCCGCAGCAAACTTGCGCAGCAATGTCGCAACGAGGAGTCAGCTTGCGGTGAACTCGAAGCCGTCGACGAACGGATCCGCGCCGAAATGGATCGCCCGCTCTAAACCGCAGCACCCTGCAGCAGTCGCGGCAGCGCACCTGTTTCGCCGCGCGCTTCGGACATGAAAAACTGCTTGAGTGGCGCGATTTTCTGCACCGCGCCCAGCCCGAAACGCCGCACGGCCGATGCCGGGCGTCCAGGTAGCCCGAACAGCCGGGTAAGCGTATCGGTGGCCACAGCCACACTTAGCGCATCGATACTGCGCCAGTTTTCATAACGGGCAAGCAGCTGCGAATCGCCAAGATCGAGCCCCGTGCGCGCGCCATCGACCAGCACTTCGGCAAGCGCGGCGGCATCGCGGAAACCCAGATTGAGCCCCTGCCCGGCGATGGGATGGATGCCGTGGCCGGCATCGCCGACCAGCGCTAGCCGCTTTGCCGTGATCGTTGCCGTATGATGAAATCCCAACGGATAACTCGATCGCGGTGCCGCCATTGATGCGGTGCCGAGCAGCCCGCCAGATTTTTTCTCGATCTCGTGCAGGAAGGCACGGTCGCTAAGCGCAAGAACACCGGGCGCATCCTTTGCAGCAACCGTCCAGACCAGCGCCGACCGTGTGCCCGGTTGCAGCGGCAACAACGCAAACGGACCTGCCGGATAGAAGATTTCATGCGCAATATTGTCATGCGGTCGCGAATGATCGAACGCCGAAATGATTGCTGTATGATCATATTTCCATTGCGCAACGCGAATGCCCGCCTTGGCACGGCTTGCCGAATTGCGGCCTTCTGCCACCACAAGCAGCGGCGCGGCCAAAACCTGGCCAGTATCAAGCGTGACGGTGGCACCTGTGTCGTCACGCGTCTGATCGATGACGCGAACAGGAGCAAAACGCGTCAGTCCCGCACACGCCTGCGCGCGATCGTGCAAAGTCCGCCGGAGAATGCGATTTTCGACCATCGTTCCCAACGGATCGTCATGGGGTGCCGTCGTGAAATCGAGCGCATTGCGCTGAAGCCCGTCACGCACCTCGATCCTGTGGATCGCACAGCCGTGCGGGCGCAGCGTCTCGGCAACGCCCAACACCTCAAGCATCCGCCAGCTGGCACTCGCAACCGCACTTGCGCGCCCGTCGAATCCGTCACCCAGTGCGGCTTCGGGCGGCATGGCGTCAATCGCTGCAACGCGCAAACCCGACGTTTCGAGTGCAATTGCCAACGTCAGCCCGACAAGGCCTGATCCCAGAATGATAACATCATAACGTTCCATATGCGGCGCATAGCGCAACCTGGCCGCGCACGAAAGCGCCACCGCGCTTGACGGCGAGTCGCGTGCATGTGCATTGTCATTGCCGACGTCAGCCCGGATTACGCCAAAGCGAGCCGGCAAGCCTTCAGGGACCGGCAAACGACATGGCATCGCGCGCACAATCGCTTCAGGAATCGATCCGCACCGGCGCGCGGCGTTCAGGAACGCTTGCAGGCGCTATCGGGCTTTATGTAGGCGCAGCGTTGCTTGCGATCCTTCTGATAACCTATCGGCCCGACGATCCGGCGATGAACACCGCATCGGGAGGGCCGGCGCGCAACTGGCTCGGCGCGCCCGGGGCATGGACGGCCGATATATTGCTCGCCGGCTTTGGCCCGGCCATCGGCCTGATCGTTCCGCTGGTTCTGGTCGCGGCGTGGCGGATGTGGCGCGGCATTCCTGTGACCGGATGGGAACGGCGCAGCGGCGGCGCGCTCGTCGCGATCATGCTGATCGGGGTATCACTGGCACTGGTGCGCGGCGAAGCGGTGACGGGGCTTCCAGGCGGACTTGGTGGTGCGACAGGCTTTGCCGGCGCAGGTTTGATCCGCTGGGGGCTATCGTTTTTGCCCGACGCGGGCATGGCCAATGCCGCAGCGTGGCTGGCGGCGGCATTGCTCGCCATCACGGGAGTGATCTGGTGGGCGCGCAGTTTAGGGCTCGATGCCGATGAACGAGCATGGCTGTTCCGGCGGCGCGCGCACGAAACCGACATCGATGACGCACCCGCCCCACCTCGCCCGATTACGACCCCCCGCCCAGAACCCGAGCTGCGCGACGATAGGCCGCCCACGATCATCAGCGTGGCCAGTGCGCAAAGCAAGCCTGTCGCAAAGCCGCCCAAGCCGGCACAGACCTCGCTCGATCTCAAGGATCGTTATGTCCTGCCTTCGGTCGATTTGCTCGCACCGCCCCCAAAAACGTCTGGTCCGGTGATCGACAAGGCAGGGCTTGAACGCAACGCACGGCTGCTCGAAAGCGTGCTCGACGATTTCCACGTCAAGGGAGCGATCGTCGAAGTCCGCCCCGGCCCTGTTGTGACGATGTACGAACTCGAGCCTGCATCGGGGATCAAGGCCAGCCGCGTGATCCAGCTTGCCGACGATATTGCGCGTAACATGTCCGCGCTGTCGGCGCGCGTTGCCACAATACCGGGGAGGAGTGTGATCGGGATCGAACTGCCCAATCAGCGACGCGAATCGGTGGTCTTGCACGAATTGGTGGCGAGCCAGGCATTTGCCGATCAGAATGCGCAACTGCCGATCATCCTTGGCAAGAATATCGCGGGTGATCCGGTGATCGCTGATCTGGCACCGATGCCGCATCTGCTCGTTGCAGGCACCACCGGATCGGGGAAATCGGTTGGCCTCAACGCGATGATCCTGTCGCTGCTATACAAGTTATCGCCCGATCAGTGCCGGATGATCATGATCGATCCCAAAATGCTCGAACTGAGCATTTACGACAATATCCCGCATCTGCTTTCCCCGGTCGTAACCGAGCCTGCCAAGGCGATCCGCGCGCTCAAATGGGCGGTCGAACAAATGGAGGACCGTTATCGGATGATGGCTTCGCTGTCGGTGCGCAGCCTTGCCAGCTTCAATGAAAAGGTGCGCAGCGCGCGGCTTCGCGGGCAACCGATCGAGCGCAAGGTCCAAACCGGATACGACGCCGATTCGGGCCAGCCGATCTACGAAACCGAAAGCCTGACGTACGATCCGCTGCCACAGATCGTGATCATCGTCGACGAACTTGCCGATCTGATGATGACGGCGGGCAAGGAGGTCGAATTCCTGATTCAGCGGCTCGCGCAAAAGGCGCGTGCGGCGGGCATCCACCTGATCATGGCAACGCAGCGGCCTTCGGTCGATGTCATCACCGGCGTGATCAAGGCCAATCTGCCGACCCGAATTTCGTTTTCGGTCACCTCGAAGATCGACAGTCGCACGATCCTTGGCGAACAGGGCGCCGAACAGCTGCTCGGCAAGGGTGACATGCTATATATGCCAGGCGGAAAGCAGATTGCGCGCGTCCACGGGCCGTTTGTCAGCGATGACGAAGTCCGCGCGGTGGCCGATCACTGGCGCGCGCAAGGATCGCCCGATTACATCATGGCTGTCACCGAAGAGCCCGAAGATGGCGGCTGGAGCATCGATGGCGCACCAACGGGCGAAGATTCGGTCGAGGATCAGCTCTTCCGCAAGGCCATTCAGGTTGTCGCCGAAAGCCAGAAAGCCTCGACAAGCTATGTCCAGCGCCAGCTCCGCGTCGGATATAACAGCGCCGCGCGGCTGATCGAACGGATGGAAGCCGAAGGTCTGGTCAGCCGTCCCGATCATGTCGGCAGGCGCGAAGTGCTGATCGACACCGATGGACGGCCGATTGCTTAGCTTATCTCATAGGGAGACTTGAAACATGATCCGCATCCTTCTTGCTGCCGCCTGTGCGATAGGTGGCGGCTTCTCCGCCCTGGCACAGGCGCCTGCCGTCGCGAAACCTGCTGCATTGACCGCCGACGGCATTCCTGCGGTTCCTGCCTCGATGGCAGCGTCGACGCGGCGATACATGGAGTTTCGCACGGCCAGTTTTTCAGGATGGCACCCGCAGGACAGATCGATGCTGGTCTCCACGCGCTTTGCCAACACCAACCAGGTTCACCGCATCGCAGCGCCACTAGCCGCGCGCGCACAGCTGAGTTTCGAAGCCGAACCCGTGCCTGGCGGGAGCTGGGCCCCCAAGCGCGGCGACGTCCTGGTGGTGCAAAAAGACGCAGGCGGCGACGAATTTTTCCAGCTCTACAGCTTGAAAGATGGCGGGTTGGGGCTGCTGACCGACGGCAAAAGCCGCAATGCGTTGGGCAGCTGGAGCATGGACGGCGCGCTGATCGGATACAGCTCGACGCGGCGTAACGGCACCGATACCGATCTTTACGTGATGAACCCGCGCGACCCTGCAACCGACAGGCTGGTGGCACAGGTCGAAGGGGGCGGATGGAACATCGCCAGTTTTGCACCCGATGGCAAAACCGCGATCGTGATCCAGTATCTCCAGATCACCAAGTCCAACCCG
>JANPIQ010000401.1:0-2156 GCA_031425075.1 Sphingomonadales bacterium | reverse complement strand
AAATCGAACGCTTATGTCGCGGCGATTGCCCAGATCAAGACAACGATGAAACCACAAATCGATCAGTTTGAAGCGCGGTCGAAAGTGTTGAACACCGAAATCCAGCCACTGGTGACAGCGTTCCAGACGGCACAGCGCGCGCCTAACGCCAACCAGCAAGCGCTCCAGACGCAGGCTGCGGCGATCCAGACCAAACAACAGGCCGCACAGCGCGAATTGCAGCAGCTCTATCTGCCAGTCGGCCGTGCACAGGCTTATGTTGAAGAACAGATCGTCACCAAGCTCGATGGTGCGCTGAAGGCCGCAATGACCAAGAACCGCGTATCGCTGGTCGTGCGCCCCGAAGCCACGATTTCGTATCAGCCCGCTACAGACATTACTGCGGCAATCACCACCGAGTTGAACACGGCAGCGCCATCCGTAAGCATTACGCCGCCAGCCGGTTGGCAGCCTGCGGGTCAGGCCGGTCAGCAGCAAGGCGCAGCGCCGGCACAAACGCCACGTCCACAGGGCCGTTGATCGGTTCGTGACTGAAGCTACGACCACAGGACAGCGCGATATTCGCGCTGTCCTTGCGGCGCTCCCGCACCGTTACCCGATGTTGCTCGTCGATCGCGTCGCCGAGCTTGTCATCGATGATCGCATCGCTGCCATCAAAGCGGTCACGATCAACGAGCCATTCTTTCAGGGCCATTTCCCCGGTCGGCCGATCATGCCGGGGGTGCTGATTGTCGAGGCGCTGGCACAAGCGGCGGGTATCCTCGCGATCGAGAGTATGGATTTGCTGGGCAGCGGAAAGCTCGTCTATTTCATGGCAATCGATGGTGCCAAGTTCCGCAGCCCAGTCGAACCTGGTTGCTTGATGCGGCTTGAGGCTAAATTCGTTCAGAAACGCGCCACGGTCTGCAAGTTCGAAGGGCGCGCGCTTGTGGAAGACAAGCTTGTAGCCGAAGCGAATTTTACAGCGATGATCGCCGATCCGCCTGCCTGACCGGCTTGCGTTTGGCGTCAACCGCCGCTATTGGCCCCGCTTCCCATTCCCCGGCTGGTCGGAAACCAGCCCTGCAAGGAAATGACCATGAAGACCGGAATTCACCCAGATTATCACATGATCAAGGTCCAGATGACCGACGGCACGGTGTTTGAAACGCGCTCGACCTGGGGGAAGGAAGGCGACACGATGACGCTCGACATCGACCCGCTGGCGCACCCGGCATGGACCGGGGGACGTGGTTCGATGCTCGATTCAGGTGGACAGGTCGCGCGCTTCAACAAGCGTTTCGGTGGGCTTACCCTGAAGACCAAATAAGCTTCAGTCGGGGCGCATCTCGCCCAGCTTACGCTCCCAGTTGAGCGCGTCGGTAACGATACGCGCCAGGTCGTCACGCTCGGGCTTCCAGTCCAGCGTGGCGAGGATGGCCGCATTGTTCGCAACGAGCATGTCGGGGTCGCCAGCACGGCGGTCTGCCATCACACGCTCGATCTTGGTGTTCGAAGCGCGTTCGACGGCATCGAGCACCTCGAGCACCGAATAGCCATGGCCGTATCCGCAATTCATCACATGACTGCGATCGGGGCTGGCCAGCAACGCTTCAAGTGCTGCGACATGCGCGGTCGCAAGATCGCTGACGTGAATATAGTCGCGTACACCGGTGCCATCTGGCGTATCGAAATCTGTGCCGAACACGTCAATCCGGTCGCGCTTGCCCAGAACCGCCTCGACTGCGACTTTGATAAGGTGGGTTGCACCCGTGGTCGATTGGCCTGAACGGCCTTGCGGATCGGCACCCGCGACGTTGAAGTATCGCAGCGCACAATAGTTCATCGGGTGTGCCGCCGCTGTATCGCGCAGCATATGTTCGGTCATAAGCTTCGACATGCCGTATGGATTGATCGGCAGAGTTCGATCGCCCTCCTGCGCCGGAACGCGTTCGGGGATGCCATAAGTCGCCGCAGTCGACGAAAATATGAAATGTGGAACGCCACACGCGACAGTGCTTTCGATAAGCGCGCGGCTGGCGGCGGTGTTGTTGCGATAATATTTAAGCGGATCGGATACCGATTCCGGAACGACCACGGATCCTGCAAAGTGCATGATCGCGGTCACCGCGTGATCGACGAGCAGCGGGCGTACAACCGCATCATTCTCGACAGCG
>JANPIQ010000400.1:0-7315 GCA_031425075.1 Sphingomonadales bacterium | reverse complement strand
GGCGTGGTGGGGATGTCGTAAACACAGGTTGACCCGCACAGCCTCAGCACCCAGCTAGGGCTGTGTGAGCGTCTTCCCTGAAATATTGACGGCGTGGTTTGCTCGCAAAGGCTGGCAACCACGCCGTTATCAATTGGAAATGCTCGATGCGGCACGCGCGGGCGAACACGCGCTCCTTGTGGCTCCCACAGGGGCGGGCAAGACACTTGCCGGATTTGTCGCATCGCTTGCCGAACTGATCGAGACGCCCACCGAAACGCTTCACACGCTCTACATTTCACCGCTCAAGGCACTCGCGGTCGATGTGCAGCGCAATCTGCTCGGCCCGATCGGCGAGATGGACATCGCCATCCGCGTGGAAACGCGCACCGGCGACACCCCGTCGGATCGCAAGGCTCGCCAGCGCGCGCGGCCTCCGCAGATACTGCTCACAACGCCCGAAAGCCTGAGCCTGCTGCTGTCGTACCCCGACAGCTTCACAATGATGGCGGGGCTGAAAACCGTCATTGTCGATGAAGTGCATGCGTTTGCAGCGGGCAAGCGTGGCGATTTGCTCAACGTTTCACTCAGCCGGTTGCAATCAATCGCGCCGCAGATGCGGCGCGTGGCGCTATCGGCCACGGTGGCAGATCCCGATGATTATCGACGCTGGCTGGCGCCGACTGGCAACATCGATGCCGTTCGTCTCGTCAAGGGTGACCCCGGCGCACCGCCCCAATTGACCATTCTCCTGCCCGAAGGTCGCGTCCCGTGGTCGGGCCATTCGGGCAAATATGCAGTGCCGCAGGTAATGGCCGAAATCGAACTGCATCAGACCAGCATCGTGTTTTGCAACACGCGCGGGCTTGCCGAACTGATCTTCCAGGAACTGTGGAACGCAAACGACCTCAACCTGCCGATCGGGATCCACCATGGCAGCCTCGATATCGCCGCACGGAGAAAGGCCGAAGCCGCAATGGCCGACGGGAGGCTGCGCGCGCTGGTGGCCACGTCCAGCCTCGATCTGGGGGTCGATTGGGCCAATGTCGATTGCGTCATCCAGATGGGTGCGCCCAAGGGCTCGTCGCGGCTGCTGCAGCGGATCGGGCGCGCCAATCACCGTCTGGATGAGGCTTCGGAAGCTATCCTGATCCCCGGCAACCGGTTCGAATATCTTGAGGCGCTTGCGGCATGGGATGCCGTGCAGGAAGGCGTGCTTGACGGCGAGCCGTTCCGCCCCGGCGCGCTTGACGTGCTGGCGCAGCACGTGATGGCCTGTGGATGTGCGGCCCCATTCGATGAGGCTGCATTGCTCGCCGAAATCCGCACCTGCGGCCAGTTCGACTGGATTGACGAAGCGCTTTTTGCCCGCCTGCTCGATTTTATCGCAACAGGCGGTTATTCGTTGCGCGCGTATGACCGTTTCCAACGCCTGACCAAAGGGACAGATGGCCTGTGGCGCGTCACCCATCCCAAGTTTGCGCAGGCACACCGGCTCAATGCCGGAATCATCGTCGATGCCGACATGATGACGGTGCGGTTCAAAAACGGACGGAAACTGGGGCAGCTCGACGACTATTTTGCGGCGCAGCTGACGCCCGGAGACACGTTCTATTTTTCGGGCATCGGCCTCGAAGTCGAACGTACCGATGGTGCCGATCTGATCGTCCGCGCGACATCCAGGCCTGCACGGATCCCGTCATATGTTGGCGCGCGAATGCCGTTGACCACGCACCTTGCCAACCGCGTCCGGGCGTTCCTTCACGATCGGGAAAGCTGGCAACGCTTTCCCGACGATGTCCGCGAATGGCTCGAGGTTCAGGATTACCGGTCTGCCCTCCCCCACCCCGATCAGCTGCTTGTCGAAACCTTCCCGCATGACGGATTTCATTTCATGGTTGCGTACAGCTTCGAAGGCTGGAATGCGCACCAGAGCCTTGCAATGCTGATCACCAAGCGGATGGATCGTGCAGGGCTCAAACCGATCGGCTTTGTCGCCAATGATTACAGCTTTGCCATCTGGGGATTGCGCCCGATCGAAGATCCGGCCGCACTGTTTACCGCCGATATTCTCCGCGCCGAATTCACCGAATGGGTCGAACAATCGGCGCTACTCAAACGCGCGTTCCGCGAAGTGGCGGTGATCGGCGGACTGATCGAGCGCCAGCAACCCGGACAGCGCAAAACAGGACGGCAGGTCAGCTTTTCGACCGATCTTATCTACGACGTGCTCCGCCGGTACGAGCCCGATCACTTGTTGCTCCAGGCCGCATGGGCCGATGCGCGAACACGGATGACCGATGTCGGGCGGCTGGCGCTGTTGTTGGAGCGTGCTGCTGGAACTATGCTTCACGTCAAGCTTGACCGGGTCAGTCCGCTGGCTGTCCCCACGATGGTGCTGATCGGCCGCGAACGCGTGGCGACCGCCGAGTCCGAGGACGAATTGCTGGTCGAGGCCGAACGGATCGCCCGTCTCGCGATGGCACGCTGACCGTTGATCACGATTGCCGGTTGCGTATCGAAACGGACATGATAGCTTCCGCACTGCAACATGATCGGTTTTCGATCGATGCGCCGCGATTGGGATCGATACATTATGCGTTTGACCGACTTGCATCCAAAAGCGCGCGAATGGATTGACCTCGCAGCCGACATCGATGACGCTTCGGCGCACGGCGACGCTTCGGCAATCAGCGCCAGTCTAGCAAGGGCGGCACCGCATATCGCACTCATCTGTTCGCCGGCATCGTTGCGCGACCTTGCTTCGGGACCGCGCGATGCGGCCCGGTTGTTAGCCGAAGCGATCGCAGACGCGTTGCCGCTAGTGGATGGGCTCAGTGTCGCCGCGATCGGCATCCAGGTGGGTGAAACCGCACTAATGCTCAGCGGCGGAGGGAAGCTCGGCAATTATCATATCGGCGTGATCCGGGTTCTTCACGAGGGCGGGTTGCTGCCGCGGGTCATCTCAGGTTCGAGCGCGGGATCGATCATGGCGGCAATGGTAGGATCGCGGACCGATTCCGAACTGCGCGGGATGTTGAGCGATGGTGCCCGCACCTTGATCTCGGATACTATCAGCGGCGAACTCGATTACGACATGACGACGCTTCAGCAGGACAAAGTCAAAATGCTGATAGCGCGGGTGGTTCCCGACATGACATTCGCAGAAGCCCGTCGCGTGAGCGGACGTGACATCAATATAGCGGTTGCGCGGGCGCGCGCAGGAGAGCCAGGTCGTGTGTTGAGTGCGCAGGCAACGCCCGATGTTCTGCTGCGCGATGCGGTGCTGGCATCGTGCGCCGTGCCTGTCATCTACGCGCCTGTCGTCCTCCGGCGGCGATCGCGCGACGGCAAGCTTTCCGTTTTCGCCAATGGCGCAAAATGGGTCGATGGATCGGTGTTCGCCGACATGCCGGCGCGGCTGCTCAGATCGGATTTTGGCGTTACCCGCACAGTGGCGAGTGTCGTCAATCCGCTCGAGCTTCCGTTTCTCACCACCCCTGATGCGCATGGTCCGCTTGTCCATGGCTGGGCGACGATGGCGACAGACATTGCCCGAAGCACGGGATCAATGTGGATTTCCATACTGTTGCCATTCGTGCGCCAAGTGCCGATTGCCGGTCACATGTTGGCCATGTGGCAACACGTGATCGATCAGCGGATCGAGGCAGATGTTATCATCGCGCCAGGGACACGCTTTTTTGACCCTATGACGCTGCTTCAACAGGCCAGTGCCGAGCAAATGGTAGATTTCATCGCAGAGGGCGATGCGGCGGTCACCGCAAGATTGCCGCTTATCGCTCCGGCATTGATATTGGAGTCGGCACTTCGGTCGCTGGCAACCGATAAGACGTCGACCGCAGTTGGCCACCGATTGGCAACCGTGGCGATTTAGCCCGCCGATTTTTTGCTGCTACTTGTGCGGTTCGGAAGACTTTCATGAGCGGTAGCTTCCTCATCGCGCTCAGCGAGGTATCTATTTTCGGGCATAGTTTGTCATATAATTGTCACCAAATCACCGATAGCGAAGTGAGAATGTCGGCGATCGGAGATTGAGATGCCATTTGTGCCCATCGCCATTGCAACTGTGGTCAGCATCATGATTGCAGCGGTACAGGCGCCTATCTGGCTGGCCATCACAGTGTTCATCGCCTGGGTTGGGTCGATATTGATCGGACGGCCCAAACCATCGCCGATGCCCATCGGGATTGTCGACGAAACACCCGAGTGGGCGCGGGCGGCAGGCGTCGTGGAACTAATAGACGCCCCGATCTTGATCGTCGAGGAAGATCGCATCGTCGCGGCGAACGAGACAGCAAAGCGCATCGCCGGCAATCATATCGTGGGCCAAGATCCCCGCGTCGCACTTCGCCATCCCGACGCGATCCGTCTTTTGACCAGCGATAGCCATCAAGAACGCGTACAGATAAAAGGCCTTATCGCGACACGCAGCGTGTGGAGCATGAAGGTTTCGCAGATCAAGGACAGGCTCCGTCTCATCCAGCTCGAGGATCTGACGGCGCAAGCCGATATCTCACGCGCGCACACCGATTTCGTCGCAAATGCCAGTCATGAATTGCGCACCCCGCTTTCGGCGATCATCGGATACATCGAAACGCTTGCCGATACCAAAAGCCCGATCGACACGCGCACCAGAGCTCGGTTCTTCGAGACCATGGGCCGAGAAGCCCGGCGAATGCATGCGCTGGTCGAAGATCTGATGTCACTGTCGCGCATCGAAGCTGAAAAGCATGATGCGCCGCAACAGCGCGTCGATCTGGCAGCAATCGCCAAAGCTGTCGTCAAGGATGTGAACGCTGTCGCCGGTAAAGCGAGGGTTGAACTTGCAGTTCCCGATGAAGGCGTAATCGTGGCGGGGGAACATGCCCAGCTCGATCAAGTGTTGCGCAATCTCATCGATAACGCGCTGAAGTACGGATCGGTTGATGAAGTCGTCAGCGTGTCAGTGGAGAAGTCTTCGAACAATCGGATCATCATGTCGGTCCGCGATTGCGGGGCCGGGGTAGCGGCCGAACACATCCCCTACCTCACGCGGCGCTTTTATCGTACCGATCCTGGCCGTAGCAGGGCCTCGGGCGGCACGGGGCTGGGCCTAGCCATCGTCAAACATGTGGTCGAACGACACAAAGGCCAGCTCGACATCGAAAGCGTGGTCGGTGCCGGCACAAAGGTCACGGTGACACTCCCGGCCACGGTGTAAGATTGTCACAAATCTGTCATTTTTCTGACGCATACGCCGCTTACCGCGAAGTCACAGGGGCTAGAGCGAATCGCACGGGGCAAAACATTCATGATCAAATCGTTTTTATTGCTCGGTGCCGGTATGGCGGCGCTCTCTCTTGGCGCGTGCGGCGGCGGCGCAGGCGGCGGTGAGTCGCGTGACCAGATCCGCGCCGTGGGTTCATCGACTCTTTATCCTTTCGCAAAGGCAGTCGCCGAAGGGCTGACCAAGGCAAATCCGTCGATCAAATCGCCGATTATTGAAGCCACCGGTACTGGCGCAGGCATCAATCTGTTTTGCGCAGGTGTCGGGGTGGCGCATCCCGATATCGCG
The DNA here is from genome assembly GCA_031425075.1 of Sphingomonadales bacterium. Taxonomy (GTDB): domain Bacteria; phylum Pseudomonadota; class Alphaproteobacteria; order Sphingomonadales; family Sphingomonadaceae; genus Aquisediminimonas. Next base: position 1,761 of record JANPIQ010000400.1, on the reverse strand, counting down.
AACGCGTCACGCCGCCTTAAGGCATCGGAATATGCCGAATGCGCAAAGAACGGCGTCAAGGATGTCGTTGAAATCCAGATCGGCCTTGATGGCATCGCTTTTGCCGAGGCCAAGAATGGGCCGGAACTTAATTTGACGCCCGCTGATGTTTACAAGGCGCTCGCGGCCAATCCATTCGGCAAGCCCAATACCGCCAAAACGTGGAGCGACGTCAATCCAGCACTGCCGGCACTGCCCATTCTTGTCTACGGCCCGCCGGCAACATCGGGGACGCGCGATGCGCTTGCCGAACTGATCTTGACCAAAGGTTGCGATACCGATCCTGCGATGAAAGCGCTCAAGGACACCAATTCCGATGAGCATAAAAAGGTTTGCACCGGTGTCCGCACCGACGGTGCCTATGTCGATTCGGGTGAAAACGACAATCTGATCGTTCAGAAAATCATCGCCAATCCAAAAGCCGTCGGGGTCTTCGGGTTTTCCTTCCTCGAAGAAAACACCGACAAGCTTAAAGGCAACGCAATGTCGGGCATCGTCCCGACCTATGCCAGCATTTCCGATTTCAGCTATCCAGGCGCACGCCCGCTATATATTTACGTCAAGGCGGCACACCTTAACGCCATCAAAGGACTGCGCGAATTTGCTGGCGAATTCGCCAACGCCTGGGGTCAGGACGGATATCTTAAAAAGCAAGGCATGGTGGTCGCACCCGAAAATGTTCGCACCGCCAACGCCGAAATTGTCAAATCGATGAAGCCACTCGACCCCGCTTCGCTCAAGTAATTGGCGGAAGCAACACCATGACCCCGTCGGTTTTGCTCCTGATTGCTGCGGGCTTGGGGTTCATCGCGTGGATTGCTGCGCGCGCCAAAGCCAGCGCGTTCCGAAGCAGCTCGAGGGGCGCACTTCATTCGCTGCCAAGCTATCATGGGTGGTACGCCGCGCTTTGGGCGGCCATTCCTGCATTGGTTTTTGCACTTATCTGGTCGAACGTTGTGCCGAACCTGGCGCTGCAATCGGCGCTCGCCGATCCTGCAGCTCAGGCGCTGCCGATGATGGATATGGAACGCAATGCGATCCTTTCAGAAGCGATGACCATCGCCAGAAATCCCGATCAACCTGCATTTAATGCGACCGCGCAGGCACTTGCCATGCCGATCCGCGCCGCGTTCGATCGTTTGGGATTAATCGGTGTGCTGGCGACTGTCGTGATCGGGTTTGCTGGCGGAGGGCTTGCGTTCTTGCGGCTCAAGCCTGACTTTACGGCGCGAACCAGGGTCGAACGTGTCGTCCTTGTGGTTCTGCTGCTTGCCTCGCTTGCTGCCATCCTGACGACAATCGGAATTATCGCGTCGTTGCTTTACGAGACGTTTCGTTTTTTCCAGATTGTCTCTCCGCTCGATTTCCTGTTCGGAACGACCTGGACGCCCGACCCGATTGCCGCGCCCGGGCCTGACACGGGCAAAACCTATGGCGCGATCCCTTTGTTTTGGGGCACATTGTTCATTGGCGCAATCATAGCGATGATCGTGGCGATCCCTCTTGGGCTGATGTGTGCGATCTATCTTACCCAATATGCGTCGGCAACAGTGCGGCGGTGGATGAAGCCGCTGCTTGAGATCCTCGCTGGCATCCCGACAGTCGTATATGGCTATTTTGCAGCGTTAACCGTAGCACCCTTCATTCGCGATTTTGCAGCAGCGATCGGCATTGCCAATCCTTCGACCGAAAGCGCGCTGGCGGCGGGGCTGGTGATGGGGG
>JANPIQ010000399.1:0-6690 GCA_031425075.1 Sphingomonadales bacterium | reverse complement strand
GCTTGTGCTGTCTCTGCTACAGGCGCTGGCGAATATTTTATCCGCGTCGGCGTGGCGCACGAGATTTGCGCACGGGTGCGGATCGGCGGGGAGGCTGTGCAGACGGCGGCAGATACCGTGATGGCCGAGGTCGAGGCGCTGGGCGGCACTGGCGGCGTCATCGTGGTGTCGCCCGCAGGCGAGGCCGCGTTCAGCTTCAACACGCCGGGTATGTATCGCGGGCGGCGTACGGCAGGTGAGGCTGGCGTGGTGGCGATTTATGGCGATGAGTGAAACCGCGATCCTTCCCCAACGGAGGAGGGGCACCATCTGTAGGATCGTGGAGGGGCCGATCGGCGATGAACGCCCCACCTGCCCCTCCACCACTTCGTGGTCCCCCTCCCCGTTTCGGGGAGGAATTTGGATCGTTCTCCTCCTCATCACCCTCCTCCCCGCTCCCGCCTACGCATGGTGGGATTTCGGCCACCGCACAGGCGCGAGCATTGCGTGGGCCAAAGTGAAGCCGGAGACGCGCACCGCCATTCGCCGCCTGCTTGCCGTAGAGGCACAGGTCGAAACGCCCACCTGCCCGCTTAAGACCATCGAAGACGCGTCGGTGTGGGCCGATTGCATCAAGGGGCTGGGACCGCGTTTCGATTATGCGTTTACGTGGCACTACCAGAATGTCGACATTTGCAAGCCTTTCGACCTGACCGCTTCGTGCAAGGACGGGCATTGCGTTTCGAAGCAGATCGAGCGCAACGCCAGGTTGCTCGCCGATCGCACCGTGCCGCAACGCGAACGGCTGATGGCGTTTGCCTTCCTCGTGCATTTTGTCGGCGATCTGCACATGCCGCTTCATGCCGGCGACCGGACCGATCGCGGCGGCAATGATGTGAAGGCCGCTTACGGCCTCGTTGAAGGCCGGATCAATTTGCATTTGATGTGGGATGGCTATCTTGCCGAGCGCGCGATCACGACGCCGCCTGCCGGGCCGCGAGGGCTGTTAAGCGAGGCAACCCACAACATGGCGGATGGCAGCGTCGCCGACTGGAGCCGCGAAAGCTGGGACGTTGCACGTGACGTCGCCTACACGACTGCGCTTGGCGGTGATCCGTGTGCGCCGGTGCCACCGCGCGCACGGCTGTCTGACGAAACGATTGCGGCACTTGTTCCTGGAGTGCGGCGGCAAGTGTTGCGCGGGGGATTGCGGCTGGCACGCTTGCTGAACGAAGCGTTAGGCCAATAACGCCAGCACCCTCCGACCGACGGGAACTCATTCAGGGGTGAAGCGTTGGCGCGAGATGAAAACAAAGACCTTTTTTCTGGCCGCCGTCGTTCTTGGATCGGCAGGTTGTCAACAAGATCCCACCGAAATTCAGGCTGATGCGATCGAAGAGGCTGCTGGCAATCGCGCCGACGCGGTCGAATCGAACGCCGATGCACGCGCGGCACAATTGCGTCAGCAGGCGTCGGAACTAGAGGCCACTGCCAATGGCCAGACCGGGTTTACCAAAAAGCAGACCGAGGTGCGGATCGAAGCCTTGCGTAAAGAAGCCAATTTGATCGCCGAACAGGGCGATGCACGCGCCGATGCCATCGAGACGCAGGCCGAGGCCGATGCGAAAGCACTCAAAAGCCGATGACGCAGGCCGACCGTTTGAGCCGGGGGGCGACCAGCCCCTGGCAAATGGGTCGATATGCATGGTGGCAGATCGCCAAGCGCGTGTTTCGCGAAACCGGTACCGACAATATCGGCCTGATTTCGGCGGGCGTGGCATTTTACGGATTCCTGTCGATCGTCCCCGCGCTGGGCGCTATCGTTCTGGTTTACGGGCTGTTCGCATCGCCTGAATTGTTACTCGAAACGATAAGGCGGATCAGCGCGCAACTTCCCGCAGAAGCCGCCGCCATCATCACCGATCAGCTTGTCGGGTTGGTATTATCCCCTAACGAGCGCAAGGGGTGGGGTTTGGTCATTGCGCTGGGGCTTGCGATTTTTGGCGCGACCAAAGGTGTCGATGCGCTGATCACCGCAATCACGATTGCCTATGGCGAACGCGAAACGCGGGGGTTCGTTCGCCGGACGGCGATGGTTGTAGCGCTGACGATGTTCGTCGTGGTTTTTACCATCGTCGCGCTAGTGGTGATCGGCACGCTGAGTTTGCCGGGTACGCTGGTGCCGACTGTGCCGTTCGACATTCGCTGGCTCATTGCGCTGGCATCGGCGCTGTTGCTGATCCTTGCAAGCACATTGGGCGCAGCAATATTTTTTCGCTTCGCACCCGACAGGCGCGCGGCGCGCTGGACATGGCTGACGCCGGGCGCCGTCTTCACTGGCTTTGGCTGGTTTGCGGTGACATCCGGGTTTGCGTTCTATGCGTCGCGCTTCACAGATTATGGCGCAACGTGGGGATCGCTGGCGGGGATCGTCGTGTTGCTCACCTGGTTATATCTGTCCGCCTATACGCTGTTGGTGGGGGCCGAACTCAATGCCGAGATCGAACACCAGACTGCGCAGGATTCGACGATAGGTACAGACAAGCCCTTGGGGGCGCGTGAGGCGGTCGTCGCAGACAGTGTGGCCTGACGCTCAAGCCCGATCGAGCACCCGGCGCCCCCGCCGCGCCGTCATCTTGTGCGATGGTTTGGTGCCGCGTGAAACCGTTTTGACCGTCTCCATGAACACCCATTCGCTGGTCGCGGCCTGCGGAGTGAGCGACACGTGCATGTAACCGCGGTTCGAAGCATCCATCCAGCGCAGCTCTCCCTTGTTCCCATCGACCATCTCTCGCGCGGCGCGGACAGGATCGATACCCGCCTGTTCGAAGCCGGGCGAGGTAACGCTGTGACCGCCGAATTCGACACCGGCAGGTTTGCCGCCTTCGGGGAGATCGAACGCCCAGCCGTTATGGCTATCGCCCGTGACGACGACGAGATCGGCATTCGAGCGCTGTGCGGCTGCAAGCACACGCGAACGCGCAACGGGGTAACCGCCCCAATTGTCGAGGTTGTAAGGCAGCCCGGCCTTGCCCGCCGCAATCCCCTGCTTGGTGTATGAAACCGATCGTTCATTGGCATTGCTGCCCAGCCACTCGAGCGCCTGTGGCGGTGGTGCGTTATACCCCATATTGGTGCCCGAGCCGAGTAGGTTCCAGGACGCTGTGTTGCGCGCCAGTGCCTTTAGCAGCCAGCTTTCCTGCTCGGTGCCGAACATTGTTGCGGCCGCATCGCGCCATGCACCATCGCGGTGTTCGGCAAGTGCCTTGTCGATATTTTCTGCTCCGCGCATGATGTCGCGATAATCGTACGGCTTCGATCGCCCTATCGCGCGCGTATCGGTGCGGAAATAGGTCGCAAGATCGCCGATCTCATACGCCTTCCACGGCTGTTCGCCCACTGGCATCCATTCGCGCCATACCTGCATCGCGACGTTCTTGCGATTGGTCCAGTCACCCTCGTCGGGCTGGTGGTTTTGCGCACCGCCTTCCCACATGTCATTGGTGCCTTCGTGATCGTCGGTGTTGGGAATCACGGGGAAGGCTGCGTGCATCGCCTGCAACTGCGGGTCATTGCGATAGCTTTGGTAACGCAACCGGTAATCGGCCAGGCTCAGGATTTCGCTGTCAGGGAATATCCGCTGGGCAAATTCGCGCCCACCATCATAGCCGCCGCGGAAATATTCATAGATGTAATCGCCCATATGCAGCGCCGCGTCGATGTCACTGCGTGCAGCGGCATGGCCGTAGGCATTAAATTCACCAAAGCCCAGGTTCGAACATGAGAAAATCGCAAGATTGAACCGCGCGGTCTTGCCCATCGGCAGCGTCTTGGTCCGGCCGATCGGCGAGATCGACCCATCGGGCCCGATGAAACGGAACCAGTGCCATTTGCCAGGTGCCAGCCCATCGAGTGTGATCTTGACGGTATGATCACGCCATGGCCCCGTCGTCATCTGTCCGCCGCCGACGATTTTGGTAAATTCGCGCGATTCGGCAATTTCAACGCGAACTTTGGCAGGGCCGCCGGCTTCGGGTTTGAAGCGTGTCCATAACAGCACCGAATCTGGGCCCGGTTCGCCGCTTGCGACATTGTGAGTGAACCCTGTCGCGCCGAGCAACGCCTGAGCCGCGAGCCTGCCGCCAGGCATGATCAGCCCGCCGATCCCAAACCCGGCAGTCAGCAACAATGCACGGCGATCGATACGGATGGTCATGACAATCTCCCAGTTTCGGCAGCGGTGTGTGCGCGAGCGGGCTGCGCTTCGTCAACCGGCGATACGGCGGTTTTGTGACACTCCGATTATGACACCAGACTATCGAGCCAGCGTTCTGCGAGGTGCGCTGCCTCGGCTGGCGTAAATGGCGCATCGCCAAGGCTGAGTTCGAGCCACAGTCCATCGACCAGCGCCGTGAGCGCGACTGCGGCAAGCCGGTGATGGGTCGGCGCGCAATGATCGAGCAGCGCCTCGAGCCGCTGACGATAGTGCGTATAGATTTCGCGATGCACCGCAGCGATCCGGGCATCGGTTTTGGTCAGGGTCCAGAAGGCAAGCCAGGTTGCAAGCAGGTCGGGATCGGCCACAGGTGGCGCAAAGCTGGCAGTCAGATACGCAAGCAACCGGTCGCGCGCCTTATTGCCTGCGTTTGCAACCGCCGCTTCAAGCGCTGCCTGCACCCTGCTGCCAGTGTCGCGATAGGTTTCGGCAATCAAGGCATCGATGCCGACGAAATAGTGTCGCAGCAGACCCGGCGAAACGCCAGCCTCAGCACAGATCGTTCGCACCGACGTGCCATGCGCGCCGCGCTTGGCAAGGCTCCGCGCGCATGCCTCGATCAGATCCGACTTACGGGTTGCCGGTGCTTCGCGTGAAAAAGATTGTTCGGACCGCATGGCTTGTTATACACTTGTATAGGGAGGGGAGCGGGGATGCAAAACAGCGATGATTTCGGGTTACCGTCGCGGGCCTATACCGATCCTTGTTATCACGCCACCGAGATGGAGCGGCTGATTGCGCCATCGTGGCAAATCGTCTGCCATACCTCCGATATCCCCAACGCTGGCGATTGGCGCAGCCTCGATCTGCTGGGCGAGAGCATCATCGCCATCCGCGGCGATGACGCGACGATCCGCGCCTTTGCCAATGTCTGCCGCCATCGCGGAATGCAGCTGGTTGAGGGGACTGGGGGCTGCGCGAAGAAGCTGGTCTGTCCCTATCATGCCTGGGTCTACGAGCTTGACGGCCGGCTTTCGGGCGTACCGATGAAGAGCGAATATCCGGCGCTCGACATGGCGGAAACCGGGCTGGTCGCGGTCGATCTCGAGCTGTGGCAGGGGTTCGTCTTCGTCCGGCTCAAGGACGAAGGCGGGCCATCGGTCGCTGACATGATGGCACCCGCCATGCACGAAATCGGACTGTACCGCTTCGAAAACATGCAGCCGATCGGCACCCCACGGACGCGTCCGCGCAGCGTCAACTGGAAGAATGTCGGCGACAATTACTCGGACAATCTCCACATCCCGGTCGCGCACGACGGGCTCTCCCGGCTGTTTGGCAAAAGCTATGCGATATCGGCGCATGGCTGGGTCGATCGCATGTCGGGCGAGATTGCCGACCGGCCGTCAGCCAATCGGTGGGAGCGGTTTTACCAGACGCATCTGCCGCAGGTCGATCATCTGCCCGACGCGTATCAGCGGCGCTGGCTTTACTGGAAGCTGTGGCCGAACATGGCGTTCGATCTTTATGCCGACCAGATCGATTTCATGCACTGGGTGCCAACGGGGCCGCAGACCTGCGATCTGCGCGTCATGGCCTATGCGCTGCCCGACACGCGCCGCAAGATGAAGCTGGCGCGCTATGCCAACGACCGGATCAACCGCATCGTCAATGCCGAGGATACATGGCTGATCAGCCGCGTGCAGGCAGGAATGCAGTCGAGATATTTCGATGCCGGGCCGCTCGCCGCAAGCGAAGTGTGCCTGCGCGGTTTCAATCAGAAAGTCAGGACGATCATGGCCGATATGCTGGACAGTGATAAGCCCCTCCCCTCTAGGGGAGAGCCTGGGGTGGCGACTCTCCGACGCACTGCCGCTGGACGCCGCCCACCCCTTGCCCCTCCTCTGATGGGAAGGGGTTAGTCAATGTACGACGCGATCATCATCGGCGGCGGGCATAACGGCCTTGTCTGCGGATTCTACCTCGCGCGCGCGGGGCTCAAGGTCCGCATCCTTGAGGCTCGCGACGTGATCGGCGGCGCGTGCGTGACCGAGGAGTTCCATCCGGGCTTCCGCAATTCGACCGCAAGCTATACCGTCAGCCTTCTCCGCCCCAAGGTCATCCGGGATATGCGGCTCCACGAGCGCGGCTGGAGGATCATCGAACGCACGATCAGCAATTTCTTCCCCCACGAAAACGGCTATCTCAAACTCGGCGGCGGGACGGCGCGGACACAAGCCGAATTCAGCCGCTATTCGGCAAAAGATGCCGCGACTTTCCCCGCATATGAAGAGTCGCTCGAACGCGTTGCCGAAGTGCTGCGCGATATCAGCCTCAAGACCCCGCCCAATGTCGGCGGCGGGCTGAAGGCGCTGCTCGCTGCCGCCGCACAGGGGAAGCGGATGGCGGGGATGGACATTGCTGCACAGCGCGACACGATGGACCTGTTCGTTAAATCGGCGCGCGATTTCCTAGACGGCTGGTTTGAGGACGAG
>JANPIQ010000398.1:0-5806 GCA_031425075.1 Sphingomonadales bacterium | reverse complement strand
TTGCCGCGCAGGATGTTGGCGATGATCGTCGCAGCACGACCGACCACAAGGCCGTCGGCATCAATGATATGCCAGATTTTTTCGACGTCAGCCGGTTTGATCGACTTGGTCGTCTTCATTAGTGCCTTCATGGCGAATGAGACCTTCTTCAAATGCAACGCGCGGCCCCAGATGGAGCCGCGCTGTGAATATGGCTTTCGCGATTCGTCTCCAAAAAGTCAAGGAAAGGTGCCGTATTGCTGACGGGTATCAGGATACCCCAATGTTTTGGCGCGTGTTGAGCAGGGTGATCGGCACCACACTCGCCATCAGAATCAAGCTTAGTCCTGTCGCCTCGACGCCTGCGCCCCATAGTGTCCAGAGCGCGTAGATCGCGCCGGGAATCGCGAACACCAGCGCCATCCGTAACCGGATCGCTACGATGGTCATCGCGAGGTAAAGCCACAGCACTGCTGATGTGGATAGCAATGCCATGAAGGTGAACAGCGTTGCTGTCGTCTTGCTGGCATTCGCGGCGACAAGGATGATCGCGAGGACACTCGAAATGAGCAGCATCCGGCGTGGCGTGCCGTGCGCGTTGGTTTCACCGAACCAGCGCGGCAACAGCCCCGCCCTCGCCATGGTCAGCGGCACTTCACCCGACACGAGTACAAAGCCATTGAGCGCTCCGATCGCGCTGATTGCAGCAAAACCGGCGACGGCATAGGCCGCTTCGCGCGAGACATAGGTCTCAAGGAACAGCGCGAATGGCGCATCAGATTGTGCGAGATTGCCCGGCGGGAGCGTAAGCACGATCCCCGAGCACACGATGACGTAAATCAGCCCGGTGAGCGCGGTTCCGATAAGCGTCGAACGCGCGACATTGACCTCGGGCCGCTCGATCTTGTCTGACATCAGCCCCGCCGACTCAAACCCGACTAACGCCCATAAGGTGAGCGCCGCCGCTGCCGTGATTGCCCCAAACCCGATCTCGGCAGGCACGAACGGCTCCACCGGCAGATCGCCTGCGCTGCCCTTGCCGACCAGCACCAGCGCGATGGCGATCAGCGGCAGCACTTTGATGATCATCGTCAACAGCTGGACCCAGCCACCCGCGCGCGCGCCTGCCAGATTGATGATCGTCAGCACGCCGATCAGCCCGCACGCCGCGACTGCCGCCGTGCCGGACGATGCTATGGCAGGTGCGAAAACGCTCAGATAGCTGACCGCCGCAATCGCAACCGTCGCACTTGCCGCCCAATAGGAGACCCATGCCGACCAGCCGATCAGTGCGGCAGTCATCGGCCCCAACGATTCTATAATGATGCCAATTGGCCCTTCGCTGCCGCCTCTGGTCTTAGCCAAGGCAGCAAAGGTCGCTGCGATCAGCATCGCGCCGCAGATCGTCAGCGCCCAAGCGATCACTGCATTCCAGCCATAGGGTGCAAGGCTGGTCGGAAGCAGGAAAACACCCGAGCCGATCATCGACCCCATCACAAGTGCGATGGCCATCGCAAGGCCAAGTTTCTGGCCCCGCTTGCGGCCTCCCGCCACTCCGGGAGGCCTTTCGGTCACAAGCTAGAACTTCCCGCCGATCCTGAAGCCGATTGTTTGCGGCTGCGAAGGCACGATGTTGACGCGCTGATCGCACTGCCCGCAATTCTGGAATCGCGAAAGTTGCCCACGTTCATCGAAGATATTGTCGGCAAACAACTCGAACGTCACGCGTTCAAAATCGATGCCGAGCGCCAAGTCGACCGTGGTAAACGATTCGAGCTTCCCAAGGATTGCGGCCTTAGCAACCCGGATGTCGGGTGTTGCCGAGCTTTGATGCGCTACGCCTGCCTGCATATGCGCCCTGCCGCCAATCGCATCGAATTCATATCGCCCGGTCATCGAACCCTTGAACTTCGGCGTGATCGGCAATCGCGTGCCCTTGGGAGCCGAAACGGCGGATCCCGAGCAATCGGGTGTGGAGTCGGTGGCGCCCTCGCACAGGATCGATCTGGTTTCGGTATCGGTATAGGCCGCCGCCGCAGACAGCGTAAATCCGTTGCCCGCATTGTAATTGGCGTCGATCTCAATACCCTTGATATCGGCGCTCGGGCCGTTCTGAATCTGCGTGAAGCTGTTTTCACCAAGGAAGCTGTACTGGAAGTTTTTCCACTTCTGGTAATAGGCCGCACCGTTCAGCCGTAGCCCTTGCAACGGCGATGTTTTCCAACCCAGTTCATAATTGTTGATGAAATCGGGCGCATAGGCCGGAATCGTCGCGCGCCGATTGATCCCGCCAGGGCGGAACCCGCGCGATACGGTGCCGTAGATCAACACATTGTCGACGGGCTTGTAAGTCAAATTGGCGCGATAGAGGAAGCCATTATCCTTGGTGCGTTTGGGCACCAGCTTTCCATCCTTGAAATCGGCAAGATTGGTGCAGAACGTCCCCGGGATGATCGCGGGCGCAAGCGTGGTCGTGCGCCCTTGCAACTGTGCATCGCGCAAGGTCAGCCCTTCGGTGGTGAAACACCCGGCAACGCCAGTACGCGAGCTACCAGCGGCGTTTGGCGGCGGATTGCCAGCGGCGCCCTGAACAAACGCCGGATCACGCCCGAACCCGAAAAATCCGACAAGACTATTGTCATACTTGTAATACCGTCCGCCAGCCGTGAAGGTCAGTTGTTCGGTGATGTCGTAAGACAGCTCCCCAAAGCCTGCGTAATCTTTGTCGACGCGTTCCTGCTTGGTCAGCCAGAGCGTGCCTGGGCGACCATTGACTGACAGCAACGGCGAAAGGCCTGGCACAAGATAGTCCTGGAAAATATCGTTCGATTGGCGCTGATAAAACAGCCCGGCAACGAGCCGCAGCTTCTTGTCCTGCGGGGAAGCGATACGGAACTCCTGGCTCAGCTTTTTGAAGTGATCGCCGCCGGCTACGCTTTGGCGCGGATCGATATCGGCCCCGGCGGCGTTCTCGAAATAGAAATAACCAGCCAACCCGCCATATGACGCATAAAGCGCGTCATAAGCTTCGGCATAGTCGGTATAATCGTTGAACGCCTTGATCTTGCGATCGAGATACGCGCCGGCATAGGTCAGATCCCAGTCGCCGATCTTGCCCTCAATCGTTAGGGCAGCCTGCACGAATTTATCGTTGCGAAACTCATTGGCAAAGCGGTTGATCTTCAAGTCGCCAACGGTGGGATCGTAAGAGAAGCTGCCCTTGTTTTCGAGCTTCTGGTAAAGAACGCTTGGCGTGACGGTCCAATTATCGTCAAGGTCGATCTTCAGCGCGGCGCGCGCGCCATAAACATCCTGCTCGTTGATATTGCTATCGACGAACGCGCCGTTGTTCACGACGATGCCGCCAGCAAAATCGGCAGGATCGCTGCCCGTGCCGCCGCCGTTGCGAAATGACCGCATCGCTGGAACATTGTCGATGAAGCCAGCGGCGTGCTTGGCCCAGCCGACCACGCGGATCGCGGCACTTTCGCCCAGCGGCACGTTAATCATCGCCTCAAGCTTCCCGCCCTGCTTGCCCCCTTTGACGGTGTTCAGTTCGCCATCGGCACGCGCTGCAAACCCCGATGGATCGGGCTTGTTTGTGATGATCCGGATCGTTCCTGCCTGCGAAGACGCGCCATAAAGCGTGCCCTGCGGCCCTGCGAGCGATTCGATCCGGGCAATATCGTAAATCTGGATATCGAGCGTGCCGCCGATCGTCGTCACCGGCTGTTCGTCGAGATAAACGCCAACCGATGGCAGCGAGGCCGAATGGTTGCCGTCGCCGCCCGATGCCACGCCGCGCATATAAACCGTGGTCGATCCCGGCTGCACTGTCTGGAACGACACACTTGGCAATTGCTTGGTAAACTCGTTGAAATCCGAAATGCCAAGCTGATCGAGCTTGCGCGTGCTCAACGCCTGAATGCTGATCGGCACGTTCTGCAGATTTTCTTCGCGCTTTTGCGCGGTAACGATGATCTCGTCATCGCTTGCAGCGGCGTCCTCGGCCTCTTGTGATAAGGCCGGAGTGCTGGCCAGGATCGAACCCGCCATCATCATTGCCGTTGCGTGGCGCGCAAAGTTGCGTGTCATACCATTATCTCCCCGACCCTTGTGCATCACAGAATGTCGCGTCGGCGCCGCGCCGTCAATCGACGACCGATCAAGCAGGCGTAATTTTCCACAAACGCCGGACCATTATCAAGATCCCGAAGTCAGCCCGTGATGCGGATATCGTCGCCATAGCGGTAGCCGGCGAGTCGGCAGGCCTCTTCCAGCCGCGCGTCGATCTGTGCGCGAGACAAATTGGTATCGAGCCACCAGCCGTTGAACGCAAAAGCATGATCGCGCTTCAGGTGCGGGCTGCCGGGATAGAGGCTGTCGGCGTCGCGTGCGATCCAGCGCCGCTTGCTGCTGCCTTTCAGGCTCATCTGCTCGAACAGGCTCGGCTTGTGCCGCACCAGCCGGGTGAGCGCTGTTACATAGGCGATTTTCAGATTGGCGACAGCATCTTCGCTTCCAAACGCGGTCACCTTGATATCGCCGCGGCGGCGCGTCACCGGCGCTGACATGCGCGCGGCAGAGCGCACTAGAACGCCCTTGCGGCTTCGCGAAACATTGGCGAGTCGGCGAACAATCTCGTCATGGCTTTCGCTCAACGACAGCCGCGCTGCCTCGATCGCTTTCCACGTGTCGAGCGAAACCGAAATACTTGCCATTCCGGACATGTGCGGGCCAGTCTGTTTAAGCCTTTGTTCACCATCTCCTTGGCGGGCAAAGCCTTCCAATTGGTTAATCGGGGGCTCAATGTGTTGCAGCTTCGTTTCATTCAACCCATATTCAGCACGGGTGGGACATCGTGTGTCACTTGAGTTTCTGTCGGGAAAGGTAGCCCTATGTCGCGCTTTCGTCTTATGCTCGCGGCCGCGCCGCTGTTGCTGATCGCCGGCTGCGCAACCCCGTTCAAGGCGCAGGTCAACCGGTTCCAGGCAATGCCGGCGCCGCAGGGGCAGACGTTTGCGGTGGTTTCAGCCGATCCCAAACGCGATGGTAGCCTCGAATTTTCGCAATATGCGGGACTGGTTTCGCAGCGGCTCGCAGGCTTTGGCTATCAGCCCGCTGCCGATCCATCGTCAGCCACTTTGATCGTCAAACTCGACTACGGCGTCGATGCTGGCAGGGAGCGGATCCGCACAGTGCCGGGTTCGGGATTTGGCTATGGGTTTGGCGGTTGGGGCCCCTATGATCGGTTTGGCTATTACGGCGGACGCGGATTTGCGCGCAGCCGGTTTGTCTACGGCTTTCACGATCCATTCCTGTTTGGCGGTGGCAACGACATCGAAAGCTATACTGTCTTCACGTCAGGGCTCGATCTTTCCATCGAGAGAAAGGGCGGTGAACGCGTGTTCGAAGGCAAGGCCAAAGCGATGTCTCGCGATGATAATCTGACGCGGCTCGTCCCCAATCTGGTTGAGGCGATGTTTACAGGCTTTCCGGGCAACAGCGGCGAAACCGTGAAGATCACCGTGGCGCCCCCGGGAAAGAGCTAATTTGCCTACCTGCTAGCGATCAGCACCGGGCTGCGTCTCATACCAATCGGCATATGGCGTATTCTTTGCCAGTTTCCTTGTAAGATCGGGCGCGTTGTCGGGCCACCAAACAGGTCCGCGTTCGCCAAGAGCGGTCTTTACGCGGTGGACTTCACCGCGGGCGGCCTTCAACTCAGCCCCAGTTGCGGTTTTGATGGACGGGATTGCCAACCGCACCGCCGGCACGACGGGCGCGGCCGACGACGTGTCCGGCTTGTCGGCGACGTCCGAACTTG
>JANPIQ010000397.1:0-7736 GCA_031425075.1 Sphingomonadales bacterium | reverse complement strand
GAGCCGCTGCCGGGGAATACCTCGATTGCCGCGTTCCTCGACAAGAACCCGCAGGGTGGTCAACATCATGTCTGTTACGAAGTCCCCGAAATCCACGCTGCCAAGGCGTGGTTCGATAGCGTCGGAAAGCGGGTGCTGGGCGAACCGCGGATCGGCGCGCACGGCACGCCTATCTTTTTCGTGCATCCCAAAGACATGGGCGGCGTGCTTACCGAGATCATGGAAACGCCTAAGGGGGATCATTGAATGACCTACGAAACCATCACCGTCGAGGTCGCTGACCAGATCGCGACGATCACGCTCAACCGGCCCGATCGGATGAATGCGTGCAGCCTTGGTATGGCGGGAGAGATCAACGAGGCGCTCGCGGCCGATATTCGGGATGCGCGGGCGTTGATCATCACCGGGGCAGGGCGGGGGTTTTGTTCGGGTGCGGACCTTTCGGCGCGCAGCACTGGCCGGTCTGTAACGGGCGGCGAGGGCAGCTATATCGCGCTCACCCAGCACTATAATCCGATGATGATGACGCTCGCCCGGCTCAACATCCCGATCATTACGGCGATCAACGGCGCTGCGGCGGGCGTCGGGTGCTCGATCGGGCTCGCAGGCGATTTCGTGATTGCGGGCAAGAGCGGGTATTTCCTCCAGGCGTTCGTCAATATCGGGCTTGTTCCCGATGGCGGGGCCAGCTGGATGTTGCCGCGTCTCGTTGGCAAGGCACGCGCGACGCAGATGATGATGCTTGGCGAGCGCATTTCAGGCGATCAGGCCGCCGATTGGGGCATGATCTACAAATGTGTCGAAGATGCCGAATTGCTCAGTGAAGCCCGCGCACTCGCAACGCGCCTCGCGAACGGCCCGACGATTGCCTATTCGGTGATGCGCAAGAACATTCTGACGGCAATGGAAAATAGCTACGCCGAGGCACTGCTCGCCGAGGCCGAGGGACAGCGGATAGCAGGCGGCAGCGCCGATGCGATGGAAGGCGGGATGGCGTTCATGCAGAAACGCAAAGCTGCGTTCGAGGGCAAGTGATCTTCTACGACAGCCCGAACCCGGCGCCCAATCCGCGCCGGGTGCGGATTTTCGCAGCGGAGAAGGGCATCACGCTCGACACGCAGACAGTTTCGATCATGGCGCGCGAGCAGAAGTCGGCCGATTTCCTTGCGATCAATCCGCGGGGGCAAACGCCTGCGCTCAAACTCGACGACGGAACTGTGATTGCCGAAAGCGTGTCGATCTGCCGCTATCTCGAGGCGCTGCACCGCGATCCGCCGCTGTTCGGGATCTCGCCGGTCGAGATCGCGAAAATCGACATGTGGATCAGGCGCGTCGAACTGGTGCTGATGGCACCCGTCGGTGCGATCTGGGTCAATAATCACCCCTTCACCGCCAAGGTCGTGCCCGAACGCTTTCCCGATTATGGCGAAAGCTGCCGCCCCAAAGTCGATGCCGCGATGGCGATGTGCGATGACGCGCTGGCGCGCACGCGCTTCATCGCGGGCGAGACGTTTAGCATGGCCGACATCATTCTGCTGACGACGATCGATTTCGCCGCGTTTATCGGGCTGGCGAGGCCCGAAAACATGACGAACTTGCGCGACTGGCATGCGCGTGTCACGGCTAGGCCAAGCGCGTCTGCCTGAAGAGACCTGATATGACCAAAGCGACACTTCCCGACTGGCAGGCCGCCGCCGCCAAAGAGGTCAAGGGCAAAGACCTGACCTGGCACACGCCCGAAGGGATCGACGTGAAGCCGCTCTACACCGCCGAAGATGCAGGAGACCCGGGCCTGCCAGGCTTTGCACCGTTCACACGCGGTGTGAGGGCCAGCATGTATGCCGGTCGCCCGTGGACAATCCGCCAGTATGCGGGTTTCTCCACCGCCGAGGAATCGAATGCATTTTACAGGCGTAATCTTGCCGCCGGGCAGAAGGGGCTGAGCGTCGCATTCGATCTCGCCACGCACCGGGGGTATGATTCTGATCACCCCCGCGTCGTCGGCGATGTGGGTAAGGCGGGCGTCGCGATCGACAGCGTCGAGGACATGAAGATCCTGTTCGATGGCATTCCGCTCGATCAAATGTCGGTTTCGATGACGATGAACGGCGCGGTGATCCCGATCCTTGCATTCTTCATCGTGGCTGGCGAGGAGCAGGGCGTGCCGCAGTCGCTGCTTGATGGCACGATCCAGAACGACATCCTCAAGGAGTTCATGGTCCGCAACACCTATATCTATCCGCCCGAACCTTCGATGCGAATTGTTTCGGACATCATCGCATATACCAGCGCCAACATGCCAAAATTTAACAGTATTTCGATTTCGGGCTATCACATGCATGAAGCCGGGGCGACTGCTGTGCAGGAACTCGCGTTCACCATTGCCGACGGAAAGGAATATGTGCAGCGCGCGATGGCGTCAGGGCTGGATATCGATGCGTTCGCAGGCCGTCTGAGCTTCTTTTTCGGAATCGGCATGAATTTCTTCATGGAGGTGGCGAAACTTCGCGCCGCGCGGACATTGTGGCATCGCGTGATGGACGGGCTGGGTGCGCAGGACGAGCGTTCGAAGATGCTCCGCACGCATTGCCAGACCAGTGGCGTAAGTTTGCAGGAGGCCGATCCTTACAACAACGTCATCCGCACAACGATCGAGGCGATGGCGGCGACACTGGGAGGCACGCAGTCGCTCCATACCAACGCGCTCGACGAAGCCATTGCTTTGCCTACCGAATTTTCGGCCCGGATCGCACGGAATACGCAGATCGTGCTGGCGGAGGAGAGCGGGATCACCAAGGTCGTCGATCCGCTCGGGGGCAGCTATTATGTTGAAGCCTTGACGTCAGAATTGGTCGATCAGGCGTGGGAATTGATCCGCGCGGTCGATGCCGTTGGCGGGATGACCAATGCGGTCGCGGCAGGTTGGCCCAAGCAGCTGATTGAGGAGGCCGCTGCCGCGCGTCAGGCGCGAGTCGACAAGGCCGAGGACGTGATTGTCGGGGTCAACAAGTATAAACCCACCAATGCCGAGCCGATAGATTTTCTCGATGTCGATAATGTGAAGGTGCGCGAAAGCCAGATTACGCGGTTGAAAGCCACGCGGGCCGCACGCGATGAGGCGGCGTGTCAGGCGGCGTTGAAGGCACTGACTGAGGGGACGAAAGGCGGCGGAAACCTGCTCGCCCTTGCCGTCGATGCTGCCCGCGCACGCGCCACGCTTGGTGAAATTTCCGATGCAATGGAGGCGGTGTTCGGGCGCTACGCCACCACGCCGGTGCCGGTAAAGGGCATTTACGGCAAGGCCTATGCCGATGATGCGCGCTATGCGCTGGTGGTCGAAGGTGTCGATGCCGTCAGCCGCCGCTTCGGCCGCAAGCCGCGTGTGATGGTCGCCAAAATGGGGCAAGACGGGCATGATCGCGGCGCCAATGTCGTCGCGAGTGCCTTCACCGATATGGGGTTCGAAACGATCAGCGGGCCGCTGTTCCAGACGCCTGACGAAACAGTCGCGCTGGCACTGGAGCGCGACGTCGATGCCATCGGCGCGTCTTCGCTCGCGGCAGGCCACAAGACGCTGATCCCCGAACTCATCCGCCTCCTCCGCGAGGCCGGCCGCAGCGACATCAAGGTCTTCGCCGGCGGCGTCATCCCCCCGCAGGATTATGATTTCCTCCGGGAACAGGGCGTGGTCGGCATCTACGGCCCGGGAAGCAACATCGTCGAATGCGCAGCGGACGTGCTGCGGCTACTGGGGCATAATATGCCGCCCGAGGGACTAAGCGAGGCGGCGGAATGAGCAAGGCTCTGAGGCTAGCCGTCGCTGCTGCGATGCTCGTGATTTGGGCGTTAGTCACTTTTTATGCTAGTATATTTCTCTACTTCGCGCCGCTGACTTGGCGGTGGCTTGAGGGCGCGCCGCAGTCGATCGGAAGCATTGCGCTCGTTCTTTTTAGCCTTCTCACTTACGCATTTGCTGCCAGTCGGCTTTTCGGAAAAGAAAACTGATGTTCACTAAAATACTCATAGCCAATCGCGGCGAAATTGCCTGCCGGATCATCAAGACCGCGCGCCGGATGGGCATTGCCACCGTGGCGGTCTATTCCGATGCCGATGCGCGCGCGCCGTTTGTGAAGATGGCCGATGAGGCGGTGCATATCGGGCCGTCGCCTGCTGCGCAGTCATATCTGCTCGCTGACAAGATCATAGCGGCATGTAAGGCAACTGGCGCAGAAGCCGTGCATCCAGGCTATGGCTTCCTGTCCGAACGCACCTCGTTTGCCGAAGCGCTCGCCGCCGAGGGCATCGCCTTCATTGGGCCGCCGGTGAACGCGATTGCCGCGATGGGTGACAAGATCGAGTCCAAGAAACTCGCGTTGAAAGCAGGCGTCAATGTCGTCCCCGGCTTTGTCGGCGAGATCGACGATACCGAACATGCGGTGCGGATTGCGGGCGAAATCGGCTATCCGGTGATGATGAAGGCCAGCGCGGGCGGCGGCGGCAAGGGCATGCGGCTGGCGTATAGCGAGCAGGACGTTCGCGAAGGCTTTGAGGCAATCAAGCGCTAGGGGCTCAACAGCTTTGGCGATGATCGCGTGTTCATCGAGAAGTTCATCCTCAACCCGCGCCATATCGAAATCCAGATCCTGGGCGATCAGCACGGCAACATCCTGTATCTCAACGAGCGCGAATGCTCGATCCAGCGGCGGCACCAGAAGGTCGTGGAGGAAGCGCCATCGCCGTTCGTCACGCCGAAGATGCGTAAGGCTATGGGCGAACAATGCGTCGCGCTGTCACGCGCGGTGGGATATTATTCGGCGGGAACGGTCGAACTGATTGTCTCGGGCGCGGACCCAAGCGGCGAGAGCTTCTACTTCCTTGAAATGAACACCCGGTTGCAGGTCGAACATCCCGTCACCGAGTGCATCACCGGTATAGATCTCGTTGAACAGATGATCCGCGTCGCGGCAGGCGAGAAACTGGCGATGACGCAGGATGATATCAAGATCGACGGCTGGGCGATCGAGAACCGCGTTTATGCCGAAGACCCGTATCGCGGCTTCTTGCCTTCGACCGGGCGGCTGGTGCGGTATCGCCCGCCGCTGCCTGGCTGGACCGATGACGGAGCGGAAAATGGCCGTCGCGGCGTCGACGGCGTCCGCGTCGATGACGGTGTCTACGAAGGCGGTGAAGTCAGCATGTTCTATGACCCGATGATCGCCAAGCTGATCACTTGGGGTGCGACGCGCGACGAAGCGGCGGACAAGCAGATCGCGGCGCTCGATGCTTTCGAGATCGAAGGCTTGGGCCATAACATCGATTTCGTCAGCGCCATCATGCAACATCCGCGCTTCCGGTCGGGCGAACTGACGACGGGATTCATCGCCGAGGAATATCCCGACGGGTTCCACGGCGCGCCTCCCTCGACCGATTTCGCGCGTAGCCTTGCCGCCATTGCCGCATTTGTCGCGACCGCAGATGCTGATCGGGCGCGGCAGGTCGATGGGCAATTGGGCGATGTTCTTGATCCGCCGGGCAGGTGGCAGGTGCGTGTCGGTGATAGTCTTCACAACGTGGCGATTGCGCGGGACGAGATCAGTGTTGATGGCACGCCGCTCGAACTGGCGATGGCGTACACGCCGGGGGACCGGCTGGTGACTGCCGAAGTCGATGGCGAAGAGGTCGCGGTCAAGCTGGCGCGGGTTCGCGGCGGATTGCAGCTGACCAGCCGGGGCGCGGCGCACAATGTCCGGATCCTGCCAGCACACATCGCGCATCTGGCCGATTACATGATCGAGAAGATCCCGCCCGATCTCTCCAAGTTCCTGATTTGCCCGATGCCGGGGCTGCTCACACAGCTCCATGTCGCAGCAGGCGACAAGGTCGAGGCGGGGCAGCCGCTCGCCGTGGTCGAGGCTATGAAGATGGAGAATATTCTCCGCGCCGAAAAATCGGGCGTGATCAAATCGGTCAATGCGGCGCCTGGCGAAAGCCTTGCGGTTGATACCGTTATCCTCGAAATGACATGAATTGGAGCGATCCAGACCAAAAGAGCTTTCGCTGATCCGTCACTGAAATGGGAACGCGACGGCAATGCGCGCGTTGCCGCAAAGATCGGCCTAGTCTTTGCATATTCCGGGACGGCCGGTCTTGCATTGGGGTCGAATAGCGCTGTGGGTCAGGAGGCAAGGATGGCTATACGTGGAGTTGCGTATTTCGATACGAAAGGACATTATTTCCGCACGCCCGAAGAGGCAACTTTGAGCGACATTTCGGGCCTGCTTGGACGGATGGGGGAAGGGGACAGCCTCGCGCCGGGAATTGCGCGCATTTTATTCGACAAGCGCAGCGAGATTGAGGCGATATTCCGATCACACGATGAAATGACGGCGAGCGAATGCGCGCACGAATCATCGAACGTCGCGATGTTTCAACCCATCCGCTCTAATTGATATCTAGGATCGCGACGGCCCGGATCCATCCAGCGCTTGCACGCTCGATCTTTACCGGGAAGCAGCTGAACGTGAAGCCGGTCGGCGGAAGGCTTTCGAGGTTGGTCAGCTTTTCGATCTGGTAATAGGGGCGGATGCGGCCGGATTTATGCCCTTCCCAGATGATCGACGGATCGCGGGTTTCGGCCCAGCGTTTGGCGGTGTGGCTGAACGGCGCGTCCCAGCTCCAGGCGTCAGTTCCCACCACCTCGATGCCGCGTTCGGTGAGGAAGAGCGTCGCTTCTGCCCCCATGCCGCAGCCCTGATCGGTGAAATTGTCGGTGCCATAAACCGCGCCTGACTGGATTAGCACGATGTCGAGCGGCTGAATTTCATGCCCAATCCGCGCGAGCTCGATTTCGATTTCGGCTGCGGTGACCAGCGCCCCATGTGGTTTGTGAGAAAAATCGAGCTTCACACCCGGCCGAAAAAAAAGGTCAAGCGGCGCTTCGTCAATCGACAAAGCACGGGTTGCGCCGCTATTTGTGGTCGAATGATAATGCCACGGCGCATCCATGTGCGTGCCGTTATGCGTGCTGAGCGTCAACTGCTCGACCGCCCATCCTTCGCCATCGGGCAAATCTTTTCGTGTGAGACCGGGAAAGAACATCGCAATCTGTTCCCACGTCGTCTCGTGCGTCATGTACGTGATTTGCGGACGCATCACCGGTGGATCGCTGATCACATCGTTGGTGATCGGGATCGAAAGATCGATGAAGCGGCGGGTCATGCTTTGCCAACCTCCATCGTTATTGCAACGAGCGTAGCGACGTGGCCATACAGACTGCGCGGCGCGTAACTCTGGATTGGCGCGCTTCGCTCGCGATGGCGAAGAATTGGCGGCAGGGGCGGGTCACAGCCCCAGTTCGCGCCGGATTTCGTCGCCATGCTGCCCCAGCGTTGGGGCGGGTGCGATGTCGCGAACAGGCATCGCCGAATAGCGCACCGGGGGCTGCATTTCGAGATAGCCGCCTTCGGTCGGGTGCTCCTTGCGCTGGAAAAATCCGGTGGCCTTGAGCGAGGGTTCCTCGAACACCTCGGCAAGCGCACGGGCTTCGATCGCCGGAAAATCCGCAGCTTTGAGGATTGTCAGCCATTCAGCCGTTGGCTTGGCCGGGGTCAGCTCGCCGATACGCGCGTATATCGAAGTCATGTTGGCAAAGCGGCCCGAGCGTTCGTGAAACGGCGGTCGCGTCACCATTTCGATATCGCCTAGTAGCGCCAGAAGCTTGACGATCTTCTCATCTG
>JANPIQ010000396.1:0-1723 GCA_031425075.1 Sphingomonadales bacterium | reverse complement strand
AAATCAAGGCAACTAAACTGTCAGAAGTGATTTTATTATAAATAATTTTCTTTGGATAATCGTGATTTGGATTTTCGAAAACCAACTGCTTTGGCGTTTGTTTCGTCAGTAAAAACACAACCGGTTGGTCGTTGTTTTGCCCTTTTACAATTGGAACATACAACACCTGTTCGTCTTTGATTTCCATTGCGATGCTTTCGCTATGAAGCGTATCTTTGCCCTTAATCAAATAGGAATAACCTTGAAAAACACTATCGTTTACTTTCTCCCAACTTTCCTGCATATCGCCAAAGTCTGATTTGTTTTCCCACGTTCCCACGAGCCAATCCATGGTTTTGAGTTTGTTTTCTTTAGACTCTTTTTTACAAGATGATAAGGCTGTTGCGATAACAAATAGGATTAGTATTTTTTTCATTGAAATATGATGGTTTGATTTTAAGACTATACAATATTAGTGAAAAAATGCCATAGCCCAGATGGCAGCGGCATCCTTTTTATGCTGAACTTGTTTCAGTATCTTTAAAATAGTTACGGTCACGTCAAATAGATACTGAAACAAGTTCAGCATGAAAAGATATAGTGAACAGCTGGAATTAGCTCCTAAAAAATCTAAAATCCAAAATCGAAAAATCTACAATATTTTTACTTAAATTTGCACACCAAAAAAAAGATAGCGTACTATGTTAGATAGATTACAATACGTAAAACAGCGCTTCGACGAAATTTCAGACTTGATTATTCAGCCTGATGTGATCGCCGATCAGAAGCGTTATGTGTTACTCAATCAAGAATACAAAGGGCTGAAAGGATTAATGGAAAAGCGTGAGGAGTACGTTTCGCTTGTTGCCAATATTGAGGAAGCCAACGAAATTATTGCTGACGGTTCAGATGCTGAAATGGTAGAAATGGCCAAAATGCAACTCGATGAAGCCAAAGGTCGATTGCCAGAATTGGAAGAAGAAATCAAATTTATGCTCATCCCAAAAGATGCGGAAGATGCCAAGAACGTCATGGTTGAGATACGTGCGGGAACTGGTGGTGACGAAGCGTCTATTTTTGCAGGTGATTTGTTCCGTATGTATACGAAATACTGTGAAGGACGCGGTTGGAGAACCTCTGTAGTGGATATGAACGAAGGAACATCAGGTGGATTTAAAGAGGTTATTTTTGAAGTGACGGGCGAAGATGTCTATGGAACTCTAAAATTTGAAGCTGGCGTTCATCGCGTGCAACGTGTTCCTCAAACGGAAACGCAAGGTCGCGTGCATACTTCTGCAGCCACTGTGATGGTTTTGCCGGAAGCGGAAGAATTTGATGTGCAAATTGATATGAATGACGTTCGCGTCGATTTTTTCTGTTCCTCTGGTCCAGGTGGTCAGTCGGTAAATACCACGAAATCCGCAGTTCGTTTAACGCACATTCCAACTGGATTGGTGGCGCAATGTCAAGATCAAAAATCGCAGCATAAAAACAAAGACAAAGCATTGACGGTTTTGCGTTCCCGTCTGTACGAGCAAGAATTGGCGAAAAAAGAAGCTGAAGATGCGGTAAAACGCACTTCGCAAGTGAGTTCAGGTGACCGTTCGGCGAAGATTCGTACGTACAATTACGCACAAGGTCGTGTGACAGATCACAGAATTGGATTAGACGTTTTTGATATGGATGGGGTGATGAATGGGAAAATTCAGAAATTTGTTGATGAACTCCAATTGGTCAATAATAT
>JANPIQ010000395.1:0-7001 GCA_031425075.1 Sphingomonadales bacterium | reverse complement strand
TGCAGAGATCAATCGGTGCACCCGGGCGTTCGATACAATTATTTGGTCTGGGAGCATTGGCGAATGAGTGACGGTACAACCGAGAACAAGGTCGGATATCGGCATGCACCTGTCTCCGGCCGGTTCGCCAAAGGGATAAGTGGCAACCCCAAAGGACGTCCCCGCGGCAGACGTAACACACTGCCCTTCGAGGCCGTACTCGGCCAGTTGGTCACGATACGCGAGGATGGTCGCGAACGGCGCGTGACTGCAGCTGAAGCCTTCCTCCTCCAAATGACGAAGCGCGGACTTGAAGGCGATGGGGCTGCGGCCCGTTCGACGCTCGCTGCAATCGAGGAAGCGCGCAAGTCAAGGGTGGTTCGCGATCCCGATATCACTACAAAGATCGCAATTGCGTGGATGCAGCCTGGCAGCGTGGCCGCAGCACTCGAGCCACTCAGGATCGGTCGCAAGCTCGACCGCTATCGGCCGACCGCGCGGATCATGCTCGAACCCTGGATCGTCGAGGCAGCGCTCGCTCGTCTTGGGGCGCGAACGCTGTCGGTTGACGAGCAACGCACCGTGTTTGCAGCGACGCGAGCGCCGGGGAAGGTGGCTTGGCCGGAATGGTGCGTTGTGAGAGCTTAGTTCGTCGGTGCACTGGCGGTCTGCCGCAATGGCTGAAATGTTGGACGATCCGGACAGTCCGGTTTTGCCAGCGCTACTGAGGTAAGCCGTCACTTGTTCAGGAAGCTGGCTTTCATTCGCTTCGCGCTCCATATCGGACTTTAAGCCATCGATCTTAAATTTCCGAGACGAAACATTGCCTGCCGAGCGATCCTGAAAAAGTTGATTGCCACCTGAAATGTCCAAAGGGAATATGCGCCAATGGTTGGGGAACAATTATCAATCGAGACGATTAAGGGCTGTGTCAGCGCACAATCTTTTCGTCTAAAAGACGGCGTTCACATCGGGCGAGGGATATTACGAGATTTCTTTTTCTCAATCGGCACCGGGTGCTGACGGCAGCTCATTCGTGCGCGGGAAAAGTGCAGCCAATTTGCATTGATGTTCAACAAATTTTTGCAACGATTTGGGAACTCTCGTGAACGCCGAGTTGGCAACGATAATGCAACCCGTCATCGGTCGCGGACGAGTAGTCCAACCCACCCTACAAGATGCACTCAGATCGGCAACGGCGGTCGTTCACGAACGCCTGCACGTTCATCCCGGCTTGGCAGCTGTTCAGTTGGGCACGATCAATCTCAGAGCTTATACGGCACTGCTCAGTCGCCTTTATGGCTTTCACCGCTCTTTTGAACTGACAGCAGGGCTCGCGCCCCAACGGACAAACTGGCTGGAGAGCGATCTGGCGGTATTGGGTGTTGACGCCGACAAGCGAGCGGCGTTGCCTTTATGTGCGTCTTTTCCCGAAACAGCGCTGCATGACTATATTCTGGGTGCGCGCTACGTTGTCGAAGGCTCAGCCCTTGGCGGTCGCGGTTTGGCGCGGCAGCTTGACGATTTGCTGGGTGTCGGTGTCGTTGCTGGGCGGCATTTCTTTTACGGATATGGTAAAGAAACGGGACGCGTTTGGCGTGGTTATTTGGCCCGACTGGAAGCGGTTCCCGACCTGGGAATGAAATGGGCTGCCGTCGTTGAAGGTGCGACCGAAACCTTTGCGATATTCGAACAATGGCTTGAAAAATGGGATGATGGACATGGATAACAACATTCTCGAGCGCGACCGTGCCGATCTGACGAACTGCGACCGCGAACCGATCCAGATTCCAGGCGCCATTTTGCCGCATGGTGCGATGCTTGTGCTCGAATGCGAAACGCTCCGCGTGCTTCAGGCTGCCGGCGACACGCAAGGTTTGCTGGGGCAACCAATTGAGATGCTGCTTAGTCGGCCCATCGATGTGCTGTTTTCGCGCGACCAGGTCAATCGGCTCCACGCTTTGTGCAGAGAACCTGACCTCCATAAGCCGCGTCACATGCTCGCTCCCGTTCTGCGCGTGTTTGATCATCGTGCACTGGACGCTAGTGCGCACCGCGTCGATGGCAATCTCGTCATCGAATTCGAAGCGGGAGAGCTGGACGATAGTTTCGCAAGCGATCCGCTTGCCGCTGTGCAAGTCATGGTCGAAGGCTTTGGTAGCGCGACATCGCTGTATGCGCTGTCTCAGATGGCGACGGCCAGCGTGCGCCGTGTTGCCCAATATGACCGCGTGATGATCTACCGCTTCATGGCCGATGGGTCTGGCTGGCTGATCGCTGAAAGCCGTGCGCCCGATCTCGCGCCCTTCCTCGATCTCCATTATCCTGCCGCCGATATTCCGCAGCAGGCGCGCGCGCTGTACCTGAAAAGCTGGCTGCGGCTGATAACGCAGGTGGATTATGATCCAGCGCCGCTGACGCCGACACTCAACCCAAGGACCGGCAAGCCGCTCGATATGAGCTTTGCCATACTGCGCGACGTATCGCCGATCCACCGCGAGTATCTGCGGAACATGGGCATCGACGCATCGATGTCGATCTCGATCATTGTCGCTGGAAAATTGTGGGGCCTGATTGCCTGCCATCACAATAGCCCGCGGATCCTGCCGCGCCATTTGCGCGCGGTTTGCGAGCTGTTTGGATCGATGTTCTCGCTCCAGATCGAAGCGCGCGAGAAGAGCGAACAGTTCGAGGCCCGGCTCGCCAGCCGCAAGATCCTTCAGGAACTGATGCTTAACCTCGCAGGCGTCGAGGATTATGCTTATGGTCTCACGCAGCAGACACCGAACCTTCTCGATTACATCCACGGCGGGGACATTGCGCTCGATGGCTCGCGCGGGGGCGGGGTCGCCGTGCGCGTAGAGGGCGAAATAACATTTCTCGGCACCACGCCCAATCGCGAACAGATCACGGATCTTACCGATTGGCTGACGACATACATGGTCGAAACCGAGGGCGTGTTCTCGACCGACCGGCTCAGCGAAATTTACGCGCCAGCAAAGGAATTTACTGCCGTTGCGTCTGGCTTGCTGGTCATCGCGGTGTCGCGCGATCCATCCGACTTCATCCTGTGGTTCCGTCCTGAGCTTGTCGAAACAGCCCTTTGGGCGGGCGATCCTGCCAAGCCGATGACAACAGGCCCCGAAGGCGACCGAATTTCACCGCGAAAATCATTCGAGGTGTGGAAGCACACCGTGCGCAACCGCGCGCTGCCGTGGACCTCCGCCGAAATCGATTCGGCGTTCGACCTGCGGGTTTCGCTCTTACAGGTCGTGCTGCGGCGGATCGAGGCGGCATCGCGCGAACGGGCCAAGGCACACGACCGTGATAAGCTGTTGATGGCCGAACTTGATCACCGCGTGAAGAACACGCTCGCCAACATTCAGGCGTTGGTGACGCAGTCGAGCCGGAGTGCTGAATCGCTAACCGTGTTCGTCGAGGGACTCGACAAGCGTATTCGGTCGATGGCGAAGGCGCACAGCCTGCTCACACAAAGCCGTTGGGAAGGCGTTTCGGTTGACGGGCTGCTACGCGAAGAACTCGAACCCTATATTCAGGCGCTCGGAAGCATGGAACTGACTGGTGTGGACGCCGTTTTGACACCTAAATCAGCACTGGCCTTGTCGCTTGCACTGCACGAACTCGCCACTAATGCGGCGAAATTCGGGGCATTTTCAAAACCCGGTGGAAGCGTCGCGGTTGATTGGCATCTTCGTGATGACGGCGGGATCGGTCTATCGTGGACTGAATCGGGTGGCCCCGAGGTCGAACCGCCGACGCGGCGCGGGTTCGGATCTAACCTGATCGAGCGGGCGTTGGCACTCGAAACCGACGGACATGCGGCCATCCGATACGAACGCGCAGGCGTGATCTGCGAAATCATCCTGCCCGCCTCATCGCTCGTTGTATTGACGGCCAAGCGGATCGAGACGAGCTTGGAGATACCAAAAGTCGATTTGATCGAGGCGGTCATCCCGCCACGCCCCCACATATTGATCGTTGAAGACTCTTTTCTATTAATCCTGACCGTCGAAGCGATGTGCAACTCGCTGGGTTGGGAGATCGTCGGGCCTGCGACACGGCTGAAAAGTGCTTTGTTATTTGCCGAAACTGAAGATATTGACGCCGCATTGCTCGACGTTAACCTCGATGGCGAAATGTCGTGGGAGGTGGCCGAGGTGCTCAAAAAACGAGGGATCCCGTTCGCTTTCAGCACCGGCTATGATGAAGGTAATCTCTTGCCAGACAGTCTTTTTGG
Organism: Sphingomonadales bacterium; assembly: GCA_031425075.1. GTDB lineage: Bacteria > Pseudomonadota > Alphaproteobacteria > Sphingomonadales > Sphingomonadaceae > Aquisediminimonas. The sequence continues at coordinate 2,764 of JANPIQ010000395.1, read as the reverse complement.
ATCGCGTATAGTCACCAAGCCATACCAAATGGGTGAAGTCGAACAATGCCTACGCGCGCTTATGGCTGGCAACGTTGCAAGCCCACAACACGCTTGACCGCAACTTCCAATATGCAATTCTTGCATTGACTGGACTATTTACGCCACAGATATTCTGTTCTTTAGATCTCATAGACATTGACGACCGTTTTCGAGAAGGGTGTCTTTGCCTGGCAACGACCGAGTGTGTGCGGGAAGATCCCAACGCTAATCCAGTTAAACGAACAGCGGGAACCGGGACCGTCGATCTTAACTCGACACGACCACTTTGTTTGGCGGTGCCAGACGTCCAATGGACACGTGCAAAGCATTTTCCAATACCATCTTAGTCTAGCGTCCAGAGCGCGGGCAGAGCAGCACTCGATAGATCAGAGTGCACGACTCGCCTCGGCAAACATGAGCAGCGCCTATGCGTTCAGGTCGTTATAGTGCTGTGTGCGGACAGCTGTAGGGAAAGATGATGCGGCTCATCGGAATTCTTGGCGGAACCAGTTGGCCGTCTACGATTGCGGCATACCGTATGCTCAATGAGGCGGTGCAGCATCGCCTTACTCACGATCACTCTGCGCGCATCGTTCTTTATAGCGTGGACTATAGCGAGATGCTCGGCAATTGGGGGCAGGCAGACCGTTTGCTTCTCAAAGAGCTTCGGAAGCTGTTGGCGTTCGCCCCCGATTGCTGGATGATCGCCAACAACACACTCCACAAATTCTACGATGAAATTCGCGGAGAGCTTCCTGACCCTCCCCCCATGTTCCACGCCATCGACCTCGTCCGGAGGCAATTGATTGCTGATGGAGTGCAACGCGTCCTCCTACTAGGAACGCGTTTCACAATGGAACAAGATTATTATGCCGGGCCGCTGCGCGCGGATGGAATCGAGGTGGTCATCCCGAAAGAAGCAGACCGCGCTCATATCGAAGCGGTCCAGCGTCGATTGGCTCACGGTGAGGTCGATCCCGACTTTGCGCCTTACTTCGGCGATCTGATTGCAGGCCACGCTGACGCAGGTTGCGAGGCGGTCGTGGCTGCCTGCACCGAACTGCCGCTGGTCGTTACGCCCGAACTATCGGCAATCGCATTGATCGATCCGCTGCGGCTGCAATGCGAGGCCTGTGTCGATTTCGCACTTGCCCCCTAAGCACGCGCGAGTCTGATCCCGCTGAATGCCCAGCGCGCGGCAGGTGGAAAGAAGTTGCGATAGGTCAGCCGCGTATGGCCCTGCGGTGTCGCTAGCGACCCGCCGCGGAGCACGAACTGATTGACCATGAACTTGGCGTTATACTCGCCCACCGCACCCGTAGCCGGTTGGAAGCCGGGATAGGCAGTATAAGGCGATGCAGTCCATTGCCACGCGCAATCCGCGATCTGCTGAAACCCGCCCAACGTGGCCGCGACCTCCCATTCGGCTTCGGTCGGAAGGCGGTGACCGGCCCAGCGCGCATAGGCATCGGCCTCATAAAAGCTGACATGGAGGAGCGCTTCATTGGGATCGATTGGCACCCTGCCTTCGAGTGAAAAGCGAGTCCACTGCCCGTCTTCACACGCCCAGTATAGAGGCGCGATCCAGCCCTCGGCCTCAACTGTCGCCCAGCCGTCCGAAAGCCAGAGTTCGGGCGACCGGTAGCCGCCCGCTTCGATGAATTGGAGATAGTCTCCCATCGTCACAAGCCGATCGGCAAAGGCATAGGGTTCGAGCCAGACGCGGTGTCGCGGTCCTTCGTTGTCGAATGCAAACCCGCTTGCATTATGGCCGATTTCGTAAAGCCCGCCCGGGATTTCGGTCCATGTCCGCGGGGCGGCAGCCAATACCGGATCTGCCAGTTTCTGGCGATAGGCCGGATCGAGCGGATTGAGCGACAGCGCATGCTGCACGTCCATCAAAATCAATTCCTGATGCTGCTGCTCATGATTAAGACCGAGCTCGAGAAGATCGCGCCATTTGCTGGGCGGAACCGCGTCGACCAGCCGTAGCATCGCGGCATCGACATGGCGGCGATAGGCGTAGACCTCGTCGAGCGACGGCCGCGTCAGCAACCCGCGATGCGGACGCGAAAACCGCTCGCCCACCCCGACATAATAAGAGTTGAAGAGGATAGCGAAAGCCTGATCGAAAGGTTCATAGTCGGGCAAGAGCGGTGTCAGGAGAAAGGTTTCGAAAAACCAGCTGCCATGCGCAAGATGCCATTTGGCAGGGCTAGCATCGGGCATCGACTGTACCTGACAATCCTCAGCCGAAAGATTGACGGTCAAACCCAACGTGGCGTCGCGCACGTCGCGGAAGCGCTGCGCGATCACCTCGGCGGCATCGTCGCGCAGCTGGGCCGTGACGTTCACGGCTGAAGTTGATCCGGTGCTGCGAACCACACGTGAAGGCCAAAAAGACCATCGGCATCGGTCCAGAACGCCGCTGGTTCCCATCCCGATGCGCGCGCCAGCAGCCGCGCCTCTTCAAGCGTGTATTTATAGCTGTTTTCGGTGTGGATGGTCTCACCAGACAGCATCGAGAAGTGGCTTCCGGCTATGCGAAATTCCAGATCGCGCATTGCCGCCAACAGCATTTCTATCCTTCCGAGTCCGTCATCCCATACCGCTCGATGTTCGAGTAAGTCCACTGGGATGTTGCCATCGAGTTCTCGATTGATCCGATGGAGCAGATTGAGGTTGAACGCCGCTGTGACACCCGCCGAATCATCATATGCGGTTTCGAGCAGGCGGGCATTTT
>JANPIQ010000394.1:0-5763 GCA_031425075.1 Sphingomonadales bacterium | reverse complement strand
GCAGATCGGCGGTGCGGTGCTGATCGCGTCAGGCCTTGTGCTGATCGACGGACGCCTGTTCATGGGGAAACAGCAGCAGCCCCAGCAGGCTTAACGCCGCGCATCCTGCAAGATAGTATCCGACGGCTCCAAGGCCGTGTTTATCGGCGAGCGCCTGCGCTATCAGCGGGGCAAGCCCGCCGCCCACAATTCCTGCCGAATTGAACGTAACCGATGCCCCTGAGTATCGGACGAGTGGGGGAAACAGCCCGGGCAGCCAGCTGCCAAGCGGACCATAAACCAGCCCCATTGCAAACAGCGCTGTCGACAGGAATAGCATGATTCCAGCTCCCCCTGCGCCCATCAGCGGCTCCATGGCCAGCGCCACACCAACCGTGAGCGCACAGCCCGTCATCAGCACGGTGCGAGCCGAATAGGCATCCGAAAGATAGCCTGACGCGACGATGCCTGCGGCGAGAAAAAATATTGCGAACAACTGGTACAGCAGAAATGTCTCGCGCGCGATGCCGAGCGTTTTAGTTCCATACCCCAGCGCGAACGCTGTTGTCAGATAGAAGATGGCAAAACATGCCACGGCGGCAAGCGTGCCTGTCAGCACCATCCGCCAATGATCGCGGAACAGCATCGCTACTGGCACGCTCGGCGGTGGCCCCGCGATAATCGCCGCAGCAAACGCGGGCGTTTCATGCAGCCGCAGTCGCACCCAAAGCCCGATGCCGACAAGCAGCGCGCTTGCCAGAAACGGCATCCGCCAACCCCACTCAAGAAATGCGTCATCGCTTAACCACAAGCCGAGCAGCAGAAAAATGCCGTTCGACGCCAGAAACCCTACTGGCGCACCCAATTGAGGAAACATGCCATACCGCGCGCGCAAGCCCGGTGGCGCGTTTTCCACAGCCAGCAACGCCGCCCCACCCCATTCGCCCCCTAGCCCAAAGCCCTGACCAAACCGCAACAGGCACAGCAAAACCGGCGCGACCCACCCGATAACGGCATAGCCGGGAAGGAACGCGATCAGGAAGGTGGAGACACCCATGATCAGCAATGATACGACCAGCGTCGCTTTTCGCCCGATCCTGTCACCATAATGGCCGAACACGACAGCGCCCACGGGCCTCGCTACAAACGCAACGCCAAAGCTTGCGTAGCTCAAAAGCAAATCGAGCCCCGGCCGGTCGCTCGGGAAAAACAACGGCCCGAACACAAGCGCTGCCGCCGTCGCGTAGATGTAAAAGTCATAAAATTCGACCGCGGTCCCCACCAGCGATGCGCCCAAGATGCGCCGATGCGATGCCCCCGCCATCTGGCTGTGCTGACGGGTTTGCCAGCCTTTGCAAAGAGCGAATCGTTGCACAGGTCCATGGGTGTCCCTACGCCGATTGCAGCATCGACCCCTGTTCTATATACGTTCGAGACGTGACCACAGCCCCCGCTCTTTCCGAACCTGCCTACATCGCTGCGCTGAACGCGCCGCAGCGCGAAGCCGTGCTGACATCAGAAGGACCGGTGTTGATGCTTGCAGGTGCCGGAACTGGCAAAACCGCAGCATTGACCGCTAGGTTGGCGCACCTGATTGCCACGCGGCGTGCCTGGCCATCTGAAATCCTCGCGGTAACCTTCACTAACAAAGCCGCACGCGAAATGCGCGAGCGCGTGGGCCGGATCATTGGCGATGCGGTCGAGGGCATGCCCTGGCTTGGGACGTTCCACGCGATCGGGGCAAAGATGCTACGCCGTCACGCGGAACTGGTCGGCCTACAGCCGAACTTCACAATCCTTGATACCGACGATCAGTTGCGCCTCTTGAAGCAGGTCATTCAGCTTGCCGAACTCGATGAAAAACGCTGGACCGCCCGTGCATTGGGAGGACTGATCGATCAATGGAAGAATAAGGGGCTGGCGCCTGGACAGATCGATGCCGGTGAAAGCGAACGTTTCGCCAACGGCCGGGGCGCCGAACTCTACGGAGCCTATCAGGATCGGCTGAAAACGTTGAACGCATGCGACTTCGGCGATCTGCTGCTCCATGTGGTGACTATCCTCAAAACGCATCGCGATGTGCTCGAAATCTATCAGCAGCGTTTCAAATATATTCTGGTCGACGAATATCAGGATACCAACGCTGTCCAATATTTCTGGCTGCGGCTTCTCGCGCAATCGCGAAAGAACATCTGTGTTGTCGGCGATGACGATCAATCGATTTACAGCTGGCGCGGTGCCGAGGTTGCCAACATTCTTAAGTTTGAGAAGGATTTTCCGGGCGCTGCAGTGATCAAGCTCGAACAGAATTACCGCTCGACGCCGCACATCCTTGCAGCGGCTTCTGGAGTGATTGCGCATAACGGGGGGCGGCTCGGCAAAACGCTGTGGACCGATGAAGCCGATGGTGACAAAGTCGACGTGATCGGCGTCTGGGATGGACCAGAAGAAGCACGCCGGATCGGCGAAATGCTCGAGGATCATCAGCGCGGCGGTGGCAGTCTCGACGAATGCGCTATCCTGGTTCGCGCGCAATTTCAAACGCGAGAACTCGAAGATCGGTTCATCGCAATTGGGATGCCGTATAAGATCGTCGGCGGCTTCCGCTTCTACGAACGCGCCGAAATTCGCGATGCCCTGGCCTATCTCCGCCTCATCAATCAGCCCGCAGACGATCTGGCGTTCGAGCGCGTAGTGAATGTGCCCAAGCGCGGACTGGGCGATAAGGCGGTCGCCAAGATTCAGATGCTTGCACGTGCCGAGGGCATTAACTTCATGACAGCGGCTGCGCGCATCCTCGACACCGATGAACTGACGCCACAGGCACGCCGGTCGTTGGGAAGATTCGTCGGCGATCTAGCAAGCTGGCGTGACCGCTCGACTTCGCTGCATCATGCCGAACTCGCGCGGGTGATGCTCGATGAAAGCGGATATACAGGCGCACTGCAGGCTGAAAAATCCGCCGAAAGTGCAGGCCGGCTCGAAAACCTGACTGAATTATGCCGCGCCATGGAAGATTATGAAACGCTCGGCGCGTTCCTCGAACATGTCAGCCTCGTGATGGACAATGAGGCATCATCGGATGGTGCTAAGGTTACGATCATGACGATCCACGCGGCAAAAGGCCTCGAATTCGAACGCGTGTTTCTGGCTGGCTGGGAAGAAGGTGTATTTCCTTCGCAACGCGCGCTCGATGAAGGCGGGCTGGCGAGCCTCGAGGAGGAACGCCGTCTGGCCTATGTCGCGATCACACGTGCACGCAGGCACTGTACCATCCTCCACGCGGCCAATCGTCGCATTTACGGTCAGTGGACAAGTTCGATCCCATCACGTTTCATTGGCGAGCTCCCCGAAGACCACATTACGTCGCACGAAACATTGTCCGGGGGGGCAAGCCTATGGCGAGCCAACTGGTCCGAACATGCTGACCCGTTTGCCCACCTGGCTTCGTCGAACGCCGATCGGGCGAGCGCGCGGGGCCCGGGATGGCAGCGCGCAGCTGGCGGTGCATTTCAAACCGCGCCCTCCCGCATTGTCGAGGCCCGCGGTCCAGCAATCAGCCTCGGTAACAAGGGCCGCTCCGACATCTCAGTTGGGCAACGCGTTTTCCACCAGAAATTCGGGCAAGGCGTCGTTGCAGATATCGAAGGCAACAAGCTTGAAATCGATTTCGATCAAGCGGGTTTTAAGCGAGTGCTCGACACATTCGTCACCCTGATGTGACAGTGGCTCGCAAAACACGGCTCTACGGATCGACAACCGCCCGCACAAATAAGCCACCTGACTCGCGTCGGCGGCTCATTCGGCTAGCACGTCGATAAATCTAGTCGTTATCGTCATCGCCCATGACCGGGCCCGAGTCCTGACCCTTGGCGCTTTCATCGCGATCGACAAATTCGATGATCGCAATTGGCACCGCGTCCGAAGCACGGATCCCCGCCTTGACGATCCGGGTGTAGCCGCCGCTGCGGCTTGCATAGCGATCGGCGAGGACCTCGAAAAGCTTGACCAGCTGGGCATCGTCGAGAAGGCGCGCATGAGCAAGACGACGGTTCGAAAGCCCTCCCCGCTTTGCAAGTGTCACCAGCTTTTCGGTGTAAGGGCGCAATTCCTTCGCCTTCGCGAGAGTCGTGGTAATCTGTTCGTGCTTAATAAGCGCAGCCGCCATGTTGCGAAACATTGCCGTACGGTGCGAAGAAGTGCGGCTCAGCTTGCGGCCGCCCATGCGATGGCGCATTGGTCATTCCTTTGTTCGTTCCGGGGCCGTCCGAGTATCGGGGCACCCCGGACCAGCCACGGCACCATTGCCATGCCCGAGAGAGAGGGGCCTAAAGACCATGACGGTTGCCAAGTCAACCCGCTTGCGTCCAGGCTGCCTTCGTTGCACGAGATGGTTGTGACCAAAGCGCAAGTTTTCGAGATGTTCAGAAGGCTCGCCGACGCCAATCCTGCACCTGAGACCGAGTTGGCCTATGCTAATGTTTATCAGCTGCTTGTAGCAGTCGTGATGTCGGCGCAATCGACCGATGTCGGGGTCAACAGGGCCACGCGCGCGCTTTTTGCCAAGGTTGAGACACCCGAGCAGATGGTTGCGATCGGTGAGGACGCATTAAAACTGCACATCAAAACTATTGGGCTGTTCAATGCGAAGGCGAAAAACGTTATCGCGCTATCGCATATCCTCGTCCGTGATCATGGTGGAATTGTGCCAGCTGACCGCGACGCGCTCGAACGGCTTCCCGGCGTCGGCCGAAAGACTGCGAATGTCGTGATGAACACCGCATTCGGCGCCGAAACTTTTGCAGTCGACACGCATATATTTCGTGTCGGCAATCGCACAGGCCTGGCGCGCGGCAAAACTCCGCTTGCAGTCGAGATCAAGCTTGAAAAGCGCGTGCCGCAGCCGTTCAGGCTTGGAGCGCATCACTGGCTAATCCTGCATGGGCGGTATATCTGCAAAGCGCGGACGCCCGAATGCTGGCGTTGTCCGATCGCCGACCTTTGTTCGTTCAGGCCCAAGACAGCTTTGCCGCGTAACAATTCCAGATCGTCAAACGGAGGAGGCCCCATTGCGTAACCTCGCTATCATGACCGCATTATCGCTGTTGACCGCAGGCAGTGCAGGGATTGCCGAGCGTGGCGTTGATGACGTGCCTCCTGCCCGTTCGATCGGCACCGCAGTCTCGTGCATCCCGCTCGTGCAGATCCGTGAAAGCCGGGTGCACAACGATCGGGTGATCGATTTCCGGGTGTCAGGAAAAAAATGGTATCGCAACACGCTGCCGATCGACTGCCCGTCGTTGGGATTTGAAGAGCGTTTCAGCTATCGCACATCGATCAGCCAGCTGTGTTCACAGGACATCATCACCGTGTTGCGTTCAGGAGGCACCGGGGGTCTCGACCGCGGGCCGAGCTGTGGCCTTGGAAAGTTCGAACCTGTCGAAATCGATCGCAAGCCGCGCTGAAGCTGACCTGAATCGCAAAAGCCGCGTGACATAGACCCTGTGCCTTTGCTAACGCTCGCAACACGCACCCGTAGCTCAGCTGGATAGAGCGCTGCCCTCCGAAGGCAGAGGTCACACGTTCGAATCGTGTCGGGTGCGCCAGTTTTCATTGCATACAGGCCCCCGATGACCGAAAAGCCGACCATTCTTGTGACCGGCGGTGCCGGTTATATCGGAAGCCATGCCACGCTTGCGCTTCTCGATGCAGGCTATGGCGTCGTGGTGCTCGACAACCTTGTGACCGGCTTCGATTGGGCCGTTGACACCCGCGCCAGTCTGG
>JANPIQ010000393.1:0-1569 GCA_031425075.1 Sphingomonadales bacterium | reverse complement strand
GGGGTTGGCCGCGCTGGCGAAGAATGGCTCCCAAGTGGCGAGCACTGTCAGGCCGAGCACCAGCACCGCTGCGAGCGTAATCACGCCGCCCTTCAACCACTTCATCCGATTTCTCTCCCAAATCGCGCGGCCGCTTCATCGCCCGCACTCGGCATGAGGTCAAGACGCGCACCACTTGCCGAAGGCGCAGCGCCAACCCACCTAGTCAGGTAATACACCGGAAGACGGATTTCTACGCTCTGGCTCTTGTGTTGCCAAAGTGCAACACTATCTCTCGATGGCATGTTTGGAGGGTTTAGACACCATGAATCTCGAAAAGTTCACCGACCGGGCCAAAGGCTTTCTGCAAGCCGCGCAAACCGTCGCGATCCGCATCAACCACCAGCGCATCACACCGCTGCACCTGTTGAAGGCGCTGCTTGAGGACAGCGAGGGGATGGCCTCGGGCCTAATCCAGCGCGCGGGCGGTCAGGCACCGATGGCGCTGGCGGGGGTGGATGCGGGGCTCGCCAAGATCCCGGCGGTGACCGGCAGCGGCGCGCAGGCGACCCCGGGGCTGGATAATGATGCGGTGCGAGTGCTCGATCAGGCCGAACAGATCGCCGACAAGGCGGGCGATTCCTACGTCACCGTAGAGCGGCTATTGGTCGCGCTAGCCCTGTCGCAGACCGCCGCAGGGGAGGCTTTGAAGGCCGCAGGTATCACCCCGCAGGGCCTTAATTCCGCCATCGAAGCGCTGCGCGGCGGCAAGCGGGCGGACTCAGCTAGCGCCGAGAACACCTATGATGCGATGCAGAAATTTGCTCGCGACCTCACCCAGGCCGCGCGTGACGGCAAGCTCGATCCCGTGATCGGGCGGGACGAGGAAATCCGCCGCACGATTCAGATCCTCGCGCGCCGGACAAAGAACAACCCCGCACTGATCGGCGAGCCCGGCACCGGCAAAACCGCAATTGCCGAAGGATTGGCGCTGCGGATTGCCAACGGCGACGTGCCCGATAGCCTCAAGGGCCGGACTTTGATGAGCCTCGATATGGGTTCGCTGATTGCGGGCGCGAAATATCGCGGCGAATTCGAGGAACGGCTGAAATCCGTGCTCGACGAGGTGAAGAACGCCGGTGGCCAGATCATCCTGTTCATCGACGAGATGCACACCCTGATCGGCGCGGGCGCTTCGGAAGGCTCGATGGATGCGTCCAACCTGTTGAAACCCGCCCTGTCGCGCGGCGAACTCCACTGCATCGGCGCTACCACGCTCGATGAATATCAGAAGTACGTCGAGAAAGACCCCGCGCTCCAGCGGCGGTTCCAGCCGGTGCTCATCGCCGAACCGACGGTTGAGGACACGATCTCGATCCTGCGCGGGATCAAGGACAAGTACGAACTCCACCACGGGGTGCGCATCACTGATGGGGCGATTGTCGCAGCGGCGAAGCTCTCGGATCGCTATATTCAGAACCGCTTCCTGCCCGACAAGGCAATCGATCTGATGGACGAGGCCGCCAGCCGCATCCGCATGGAAGTGGAGAGCAAGCCCGAGGAGATCGAAACGCTTGACCGGCGGATCAT
>JANPIQ010000392.1:0-9890 GCA_031425075.1 Sphingomonadales bacterium | reverse complement strand
CGCCGAAGCGCTTTTCCGCAACCATTCGCTCGGCAGCTGCAAGAAGCTGCGGCGCTGTCATGGTGATCGCGCAATTGGTTTCGCATGCTTGCGCAAGCCCGGGGCTGGCAGCAGAGCACCAGAGTGCCGCCGCCACCAGCGAAGGTTTGGTCGTCATGTTCACTTGCCAGTGTAAGCGCCGATGATGTCGATGCGTTCATCGGGAACGCCGCCAACAATGCGGAAACCGCCGCCGACTTCCTGACCGATCGGCCCGAAGAACGTGCCATCGATGCTCGACCCGCCAATCTGCACATCGAACCGCGTTGCATTCGGATTGACAAATGAAGCGCTGTTGATTTGCCCGATGAAGCCACCAGCGCTGATCAGGTCCACGCGCCCTGTACCGGCGGCGGTGAAACTCGCTCCAGGCGCGATCGAAAATTCGCGGGTGGTGAACACGTCGAGCTGCGGCGCAAAGACCGTGCCTGTCAAACCCAGTGAAAACGTATTGGCAGCGAAGTCGACAGTCGTTGTCGAACTGCCTGTAAGCCACTGATAATAGGTCGGCGCGTTGGGCGTATCATCGCGAAGAATGTTGAACACCATCGTCGCCAGCATATCGCCCTGAAAGGTGCCGGTTCCGGTTTTGGGCACAGCATCGACCGCTGTGCGCTCACCGAACACAAACGCGCCACGATCGAGAAAGGCTTCCTGACGCGTGTAGGGGGTAGGTATTGTCTGGCCAGGCGCGAGAGGTTCGAACTGGCGCGTAATCACGACGCCGTTGCGGAGATAACCTGCATAGGTCACGAAATTCGTCGTTGTTCCGGGCTTCTGGTAAAAGAAAGTGTAGATGTTGCGCGTCACATCCTCGGGTCCAACCGGCACTATGTCCGATTGAGCAGGATCGAAGACCACCGCCCCGGTCGAAGCTCCGGCCTGCAAATATTGAATGCCCCTGTTGGGGATATCGGGAACGCCACCCTGTGGCTTTTCTGCGCCCCCGAAATCGGTACGGTGGATGGGATCCTGGAAGCGCAGCGTCTGCGTCACGTTCGCGCTGGGTTGTGCAATGACCAGGCGGAAGACAGCGTCGCGCGGATTATATTCGATGGAAATGCCGCTGTTGCGGGCAGTCGTCGCGTCACCGGCATAAAGCTGGCCATATTGATTTCGGATCGCGCGATTGTCTGTGTAATATTCGTAATGCTGGACGCCGCCGATCGCCGAATAAGTTTTCACGTCGGTGGGATTGACGAAGGTATGCGGGTTTTGCGCGCCCGATGGGGCCGCTCCTGGTGCGGCATTCCCGCTGATGGTGGTCGGGCCGCTGCCGCCACAGGCAGCCAGCGTTGAGGCCAGAACAAGAGCAGTGGTCATGCGCATGGGAAAATCCTTTCGAAGCTCATCCATGGCGATAGGCCCTCACTGGTTAAATCCACGTAAACCACCTTCGCGATTTATCCTGTTGTTCGCTTGCATGGAGGCTGCGCGCTGATAGGCTTTGCGGCGAACGAAATGGGGAGTCGCGTGTGCGTATCGTTTTGGCTGGTGTGACGGCGATGATTTTGGCAGCGACGCCTGCTCTGGCGGTCGGCGTCGAGGATCTGGCGAATGTGGTTCTGGGTGGGCAGTCGGTGCTCAAAAAAGCCGATGACACGTGCCCCCGATCCAAATTTTCGCTGACGAGAAGCGACCGGCTGGCGCTGACGTTCGCGCGGTCAGCCGCCGAACAGGCGCTGCCGATCAGCCAGTTTCAGGCGCTGGATATGTCTGCTGGCGCGAGTGCAGAGGCAGACGCGCAAAAGCCCACATTTTGCGCCGAGACAAAAAGGAAGAAGTCGCAGGTGCTGTCCAAGATCAAGAAAGCGGGAAGAGCAATGATCGCGTCGCGCGCACTCGGCATGTAAGTTTGTCGAAACGTTAAGGCCGGTGGTCGACCAATGTCGCTTTACCGACCTGCTGCAGCTAACCACTGAACGCGGCGGGGCAGCGTGCCATCATCCCAGCATCGTTGACCCGTCTTTCCGATCTGGCGCTACCTGCCCGCAAGCGCCTTGGCCGCGGAAAGATAGGTACGCCCGATCCGCACGCTGGTCCCATCGACGAGTTCTGCGTGCCATGCACCGACACGGTCGTGCGCCAGCCGTGCAATTCGGTCTCGCCGCACGATCACCGAACGGTGCAGCCGGATAAACCGTGCAGGATCCAGCCGGGCCTCGAGTGCCGAAATGGTCATGTGGATCAGATAGCTGCGCTCGCCCAGATGCAGCCGCATGTAATCGCGCTCGGCATCGACGCGCTCGATATCGTCGGCCGAAACACGAATAAGTTCCGAACGATAGGGCACCCAGAATTCGCGGGCATGATCGGTGATGGCAGGTGCGGGCGACGCGTCATCGATCCGCACCCGCGCGCGTTCGATAGCCAGCCCCAGCCGTTCGGGGGACACCGGCTTCAAGAGATAATCGACCGCTGCCAGATCGAATGCCTCGATGGCAAAACTGTCGAACGCGGTGACGAAGACGATCGCGATCCGGCTTTGTGCGTTTCGGGCCAGTGCCCGGGCAACCGCCATTCCATCGATTTCAGGCATCGAGATATCGAGCAGCACGACATCAGGCGATAGTGCGCCGCATTGCGTCAGCGCCTGCGCGCCATCGCTCGCGGTCCCGGCGATGACGACGCCAGGGATCGCCGCGCACAGCCGCGTCATGCGCTCGACCGCCAGCGGCTCATCATCGACGATCAGAACGCGGGTGGGCAGCGTGCGCATCGGCTCAGCCACGGCGCACCAGGGGTAATGTCAACCGCACGCAATATCCTCCACCGGGGCCGTTCCCACATTCAAGCCGGGCGATTCCGCCAAAGCGTGCCGCCAGCCGGTCGCGGACATTGGCCATGCCGATGCCGTGGCAATCCTTGTCATCGACGCCCGAAACTCCCGGGCCTGTATCGGTAACGGTCACGATCAGGGCACCTTGTTCCTCACGCGCGGCGATGGCCACGATAACAGGCTTTGCCGTACGCGACACGCCATGCTTGATCGCGTTTTCGACGAGCGGCTGGAGGATCAGCCCCGGCACTTTGGCGGTTTCAAGATCGGTCGGCAGATCGATCTTGACCGTCAGCCGTTCGGGAAAGCGCACCTCCTCGATATCGAGATATAATCGTTGAAGCGCGATCTCGTCGGCAAGCGTGACGTCTTCGCCCGGATCATCGGCCAGACTGGTCCGGTAAAAGTGCGACAAGTTCATGATCATGGCTTCGGCCGCATCCGCTCTGCCCGACATGATGAGCGAAGACAGCGAGTTGAGCGTATTGAACAAAAAATGCGGATTGACCTGATACCGCAGCGCGCGAAGTTCGGCGTGTTGCGCGGCTTTTTCATAGATGGCCGCTTGCCGTTCGACACGCCGAATGTCGCTGGCATAGCCCAGTGCGAGATAAAGTGCCGACCAGGCAATCAGGAAAAAATATCGCGAAATGCCGAGCTCAGCAATTTGTACCCACATCGTAGGCTGATCTTCGGGCGGCACATCTTTTTCAAATTCGAGGAGGCCAGAAGGATCGAAAATGCTGAAAAAATAATAGTTGGTCGCGGCAATTGCCAGCGCCGCCGGCATGGCGATAATCGCAGCGGCAACAACGCGGGCCCAGAGCGGCTGTCCGTCGAAGCGGCGTAGGACGAGCCACATCAGCATCGTGATGACCATCCCGGCACCTGTCACATAGCCGCGGCGTTCAGCCATTTCGATCTGCCCGGGGTATCCGACCACCCAGGCGCGCAGCGTCACGATCAGGACGTAAAACAGCCAGAATCCGAGGATCGAAAAAATGACGACCCGCCAATCAAGCCCCTGTTGACGATCAGAATTCATCGCAGCTGTCATACGGCAAGACCTACAAAAAGCATCAGCCCGCAAGGGCGTTGGTCGAAACGCGCCGTATGCCTGTCGATCATTCGCGCAATTTAACGCGATCCTAACCATGGTGAGGCATTCGGGCGTTCGTCAACAGGGGACAAACAATGACAACCCGGATGAAACCCGATGGCGGCAGCCTGGCCATTGCCGAACTCAAGGAATTTGCAAGCTTCGACGCGGCGTCGCAACGTTATATCCGTCGATCGCTCGATGTCGCGTTCGGACGCGCCGATGCCCTTACGCTCTGGTCTCGCGACATGATCGAACAGGCGGCCATTCTGGCGCAAGCGAAAGTCTATGCGATTTTACCTGAGCTGCGGGCAAGTGTGCCGGGCGATAGCGGGCTCGAATGCCTTGATCCGTTTCTGGGCAAGCTAATCCGGATCACTGCGTTTGATCTGGGGCAGGGGCGACTTGCAAGCTTTTGTGCCTACCGGTTTTTATACGAACGCCTGGTCGGCGCCCACGCCCGATCATGGTTTCCTTCGGCGTTCTGCGCGGCAGCGACACTTCCGCATCTCCATCCCACCCGGCGCAAGATCTTGCTCCAATCGATCAGCGAAGCTGCCGCCACCGCGCCCGGATGGTCTGGCCGCGCGCCGGTCTTTTATCCAGAATGGGTCGAAAAGGTCGAAGCCTGACGCGCGTTCATCGCGCTGCGATCATGGCGGCGCGTTCGCGCCATCCGTCGAAAAGCACATCGAGGGCGGCAAGTTCGTAATACGCGGCGCGGTCGTCGCGATTTTCGCCTGCAACGACCATCCGGAAGACACGGCGGACAGTCCATTCCGGATGCGGGCGGTCAATCGGCTCAAGAACGCAAGGCGCTTCGGCCACGCCGGGTTCGATCACGCGAAAATACCAGCCGCTGCGCGCTTCTTTGACCATCAGCTTGGGCAGCTTGGGCCAGTCCATCCGGTGTGCCTGTTTCCAGCAGGGTTCGCGGCCCTGGCTGATTTCGATAAGTGCGGTTCCCATTCGGAAGCGATCGCCTATGCAAACAGCGTCTTCAGTCAGTCCGGTTGTGGAAATGTTCTCGCCGAACGCGCCTGCCATATTGAGCAGCGGATGCCCGGGGGCCTCGTCCTGCCAGCGGGGATAATGATCGTGCGGATAGAGATGGAGCGCTTTGTCAGGCCCGCCATGGTATCGAAGGTCGGCCTGTTCATCGCCTTCGATGCCAAGCATGCCGATCCTAACCTCACCTGTTAGATACCATTTGCCAATCGCACTGCGTTCGCCGTTCGCGAATGGCACGGCCTTGCCGGCCAGCAGCGCGTGGACATAGCCAGCGTTCACCGCGTGGCGTTATACTGCAGCTGGTCCTGGCTGAGCTGCAACCCGATCAGCAATTCGAAGCTCGCCCGCGCAACCGCTGCCCGGATTTCAGGGTCTGCGAGTGGATCAATGGCAGCGTCGGCATCGCCGGGACGACGCTTGCGCGTTATGCGTGTCTGAATTTCCGCAGGAAGCGTAACCGCAGCGCGGTTGACGACGGCGGTACCCTCACCGCTTGCGGTCGCGCGCAACTGCCCGGGTTCGAAGCGGACTGTGACGTTGCTGATCCGCTTTGAAACGACCGCCCGGCCCCCCTGAACAACCGTCGCGAAATAAGGTATGGTCACGTCACGCGCGCCGTCTCCCGCGCTGCGCCGCGCCTGAATATCGAATGTCGCCTTGACCACGATTTCATTGCCAGCGGCGTCGTTGCACGTCGATCGCAAATTGGTGACATGAGCAACGACATCGATCGCGCGCGCCTCTCGGCTCGATGGGGGATTGAACACTGTCATGTCGCCCGTGTGTGCGGGGATCGCAACTGCCGGGCATCCTGAACGCGTTGTCAGGACGCCGCCGGTCTGATCGAAATCACCGTCGCGCGCGCACCCGGTTGCGGTTGCGGCAAGCAGGATGAGGATAGAAATGCGAAATCGAAATGGCACTATGATCGTCCTGCGGCTGCGAAGTTGGCCTCGCCTATAGGAAGCGGCTTTCGCGGCTGCAAGCAATCGCTTATGGGCAGTCGAATGAGTGACAAGCCTCCGCTTCATTTGCTGATTGCCGCACCGCGCGGCTTTTGTGCTGGCGTCGATCGCGCGATCCAGATCGTCGAACTTGCGATCGAACGTTATGGCGCGCCGGTCTATGTGCGGCACGAAATCGTGCACAACCGCTTCGTTGTCGAAGGATTGAAGGCCAAGGGCGCGGTGTTCGTCGAGGAGTTGGATGAGGTTCCCGATGGTGTGCCAGTCATTTTTTCTGCGCACGGAGTTCCAAAATCTGTTCCGCGAGATGCGGACAATCGCGGGCTGCAATGGCTCGATGCCACTTGCCCGCTGGTTTCGAAAGTGCACCGCCAGGCCGAACGGCTTGTTGAAACCGGGCGGCACATCATCTTCATCGGACATCAAGGGCATCCCGAAGTCATCGGCACCTTTGGACAGGTGCCGGAAGGCGCAATGACATTGGTCGAGACAATGGACCAGGTCGCGGCCTTGACGCCTGCCGAGCCCGATAATCTGGCATTCCTGACGCAGACGACGCTTTCGGTGGACGACACCGCCGAATTGGTGGCAGCGTTACAAGCGCGCTTTCCCACCATCCAGGGGCCGCGTGGCGAAGATATTTGTTACGCCACGTCGAACCGGCAGGAGGCGGTCAAGGCGATTGCCAAGCGTGCCGAAAAGCTTGTCGTGATCGGCGCACCGAATTCTTCCAATTCGTTGCGGCTTGCAGAAGTTGCCGAGCGGCTCGACGTGCCATCGGTGTTGATCCAGCGCGCTGCCGAACTCGATATCGACTGGATCGACGTCCAGACGTTGGGGATTACGGCAGGGGCATCGGCACCTGAAGTCCTGGTGCGCGAACTTGTCGATCGGCTCGCCGAACATTTCGATGTCAGCGAAGAATATGTGACCACTGCAACCGAATCGATGGTTTTCAAGCTGCCGCGCGCTCTGATGGTTGATGCCTGACGATCCCGATTTGGTCGCTGGCCACCGGTCGCGGTTGCGTCAGAGGCTGATCGAAGGGGGCGGCGATGCGCTGCTCGATCACGAATTGATCGAATTTGTGTTGATGCTGGCGATCCCCCGCCGCGATACCAAGCCGATGGCCAAGCTGCTGCTCGCTGAATTTGGCGGCATTGGCGGGCTGTTATCGGCTGATGCCGAAACCATCGTGAAAACAGGCATCGTCGGCGAGGCAGCCGCGGCTGCCTTGAAAGCGGTGCAGGCAACCGTGCTGCGCTTGCTGCGGTCCGAAGTGACCAAGCAGCCTATTTTGGCAAGCTGGCAGGCCTTGCTCGATTATCTCCGCGCAGATTTGGCACACATCCTGGTCGAACGCGTGCGGGTGCTGCACATGAACGCGCGCAACATGCTGATCCGCGACGAGATGATGGCAGAGGGCACGATCGATCAGGCGGCGATCCACGTCCGCGAAGTGATCCGCCGCGCGCTCGATCTGGGGTCGGCGGCAATCATTCTTGTTCACAATCACCCGTCTGGCGATCCGCAACCGAGTCGCGCGGATATCACGCTGACCAAGGCCATTGTCGAAGCAGGCAGACCGCTCAACATTCAGGTGCACGATCATGTGATCATCGGCGCGCAGGGGCATAGTTCGATGCGCGCGATGGGCTTGATATGATTCCAGTCCTGCCTGTCGGTGCCGATGCCTGGGTCCCTTGGTGTTAGACGCTTGAACCGTCATCAACCTCTGTTAGGGCGGTTGGCGAGGGTGCGGGAAAAAGGCCGGGAAGCGCTATGACAACGACACTCCGGCTGCTTCGCGAGCGCCGGTTCGGCCCGCTGTTCGTCACGCAGTTTTTGGGTGCGTTCAACGACAACCTGTTCCGCACAGCGATGGTCATCCTTGCGATCTACACCATCTTCAACGATCCGACGCAGGAAGCGCAGTTTTCGACAATCGCGCAAGCACTTTTCATTCTTCCCTTTTTTCTGTTGTCAGCGGTCTCGGGGCAGTTGGCCGACAGCCATGATAAGGCTGTCATCATCCGCTGGGTCAAGAACGCCGAAATCGTGATCATGATCGGCGGCGCGGCGGGAATATTGACGCAGAATATTCCGCTGATGCTCGCGGCCTTGTTTGCAATGGGCATCCACTCGACCTTTTTTGGTCCGATCAAATATGCGATCCTGCCGCAGCATCTGGGCAAAGACGATGTGCTCGGGGGAACGGGGCTGGTCGAGGCGGGAACATATATCGGAATCTTGCTGGGCACGATCGTCGGCGGATCAATCCCACCGGTTTGGGCGGCTGCGGGCGTGCTGATCGTTGCTGTGATCGGCCGGATTTCAGGTGGCATGGTCCCGCCGGCACCGCCGCTGCATGGTGCCGAAAAGCTTAAAATCGATTGGAATATCTTCCGCGCGTCATGGACACTAACGCGCGCGACAATGAAGGTGCGCCGCATCCGACTCGCCATCATCTGCATCAGTTTTTTCTGGTCGATCGGCGCATTGCTCGGTGCGCAATTTCCGCCGCTCGTCAAAAATGCGCTGGGAGCGGACGAGCAGGTGGCGACGCTGTTTCTGGCGATATTCTCGGTCGGCATTGCCGTCGGATCGGTTTGGGTCAACCGGTTGCTCAATGGCACAGTTTCTGCCCGCTGGTCGCCTATTGCGGCAATCGTGATGGCCGGGTTCGTCTTGCTGCTTTGGTATGCGGTCGAGGCCTGGACACCGGTTCCGGGACCGCTGCTCAATGTCCGGCAGTTTGTATCCTATTGGGTCGCCGATCTTGTGATCTTTGCCTTGTTCGGGATCGCGGTTTTTGGCGGGATGTTCGTCGTGCCTTTGTACGCCTTTCTAACCGTGACGGTCGATGGAGCAGAAACAGCGCGAACGATCGCGGTAAACAACATCGTCAATTCAGGTTTCATGGTTGCGGCCACGCTCAGCCTTGTCGCACTGATCGGTATTGGCGCAACGATTGAGGGAACGCTGCTTTATGTTGCTTCGGCCTGTCTTGTGGCAGCGTGGCTGGCGCGGCGGCTTTTTCGCAACGAAGCCATGGAGGGATGACTGCTTTCGATTGACACTGCGGTGCAGCATTGTCATTCCGTTCGCGCCGCCGACCTTTGCGGGAGAGTCTCGAACCTGTCGTCAGACGGGGTCGAGCGCCGAAGGAGCAACCGCCCCGGAATCTCTCAGGCAAAAGGACCGCTCAGGGTCAATGTGGCACTCTGGAAAGCGTTCCGGCTCACGCCGGGGCCACCGAAGGGGTAACTCCGTTGTGCTTTGAAGAGGCGGCGGGGGAAAGCTCTCAGGTTCCGTGACAGAGGGGGCAGTGGATTTGGGCGAAGGCCTGCGACGCTGCGACTCTTGTGTAACGGAACCGATGATGAGTGACGAAGATCAGCCTGCCGACATCCTGACCTTGCCTCTCGATAGCTGGCATCGTGCAAAAGGCGCGCGGATGGTGCCGTTTGCAGGCTATCACATGCCGATCCAGTATGACGGCATCATGGCCGAACATCTCTGGACGCGCGAGAAAGCGGGGCTGTTCGATGTCTCGCACATGGGGCAACTCTGGATTTCGGGCGAGGGCGCGGCAGAAGCGCTCGAGGCGATCGTGCCGGGAGACATTTCGGCGCTCAAGCCCGGCCGGATGCGCTATTCGCTGCTGCTCGGCGAAGATGGCGGCATTCTCGACGATCTGATGATCACCAATGCCGGCGAGCATCTCTATGTCGTCGTCAATGGCGCGATGAAATGGGACGATATCGGCTTCCTGCGCGAACATCTGGCCGACGAGATCGGCATCAGCCATCTGGAAGATCAGGGTCTGCTCGCGCTGCAAGGACCCAAGGCGGTCGAGGCGCTTGCGCGGCTGGTGCCGGGGGTTGCCGATCTGCGATTCATGGAGGCGGGCGACTTCGATTGGAATGGGGTGCCGCTGTGGATCAGTCGGTCGGGTTATACAGGCGAGGACGGGATCGAGATTTCGGTGCCGGGC
>JANPIQ010000391.1:0-10193 GCA_031425075.1 Sphingomonadales bacterium | reverse complement strand
CGACCAGTTCGACCCGACATCACCATCGATCGTGCTCGATAGCAATGGCGACGGCGTTTACACGCCCGGCGTCGATACGGTTTATGTGCCGGGGTCGAACGATCCGGTTCTTGCGCCCGACGCGGCGATCAAGATTTTCGTTCTTTCGACCATTCCGGCAGGTGCCGTCGATCTCGATCGTGGCTTTGTCGACCTTGTCGCGGCTGCGATCACAGGAACGGGGGCTCCGGGCACAGCATTCACCGGGGCGGGCGCAAATGGTGTCGACGCTGTGGTGGGAACCACGGGTGCCGATGGCACCGATCGCGGCCGATTTCTCGTTCAAAGCGCGGTGGTATCGTTCACCAAAACCCAGTCGGTCGCCGATCCGTTCGGCGGCGTGAAGACGGTCCCCGGAGCAATCGTCACCTATACGCTTGTGGCCAGTGTTGCTGGTACCGGAACGCTGACCAACCTTGCGGTCGGCGACCCTATCCCGGCCAACACAACTTATCGCGCAGGAACACTCACGCTCCAGGGCACGCCGCTCACCGACAATCTCGACGCCGACGCCGGAGAATTTGCAACAAGCGCCGTCGCCGTGCGGCTGGGGAGCGTTGCGGGCGGCCAGACGCGGACCATCACATTCCAGGTGAGGATCAACTGATGCGGATCGGAACACTTCTTATTGCGCTGGCGCTGATCGCGCTGGCACCTGCTGCTGCCATCGCAGGTTCGGTCGCGCTAAAAAGCAGCGTCTTCGTCGAACGCGTTGCCACGCTTCCCGACGGTACGGCGAAAATCGAGCTGCGGGCCGCAGATACGGTGGTGCCTGGCGACCGGCTGGTGTTCATCCTTACGTATCGCAACGAAACGAGCCGCCCGGTTCCCGACGTTGTTATCACCAATCCTGTTCCCGCCCCCGTTGCGTTCGAAGCCGCTGCGGCATCGGTCGCAGAAGTTTCGGTAGACGGTGGGCGAAACTGGGGGTCGATCGGCACCTTGCGCGTTCAGGGCGATAATGGCCAATCGAGACCGGCCACAACGTCTGACGTCACGCACGTCCGATGGGCCATCGGCAGGCCTGTTCCACCCGGCGCAACCGGGCGGCTAAGTTTCCGCGGGACAGTCAAATGATCCTGATTGGTTATCGATATTCGAACAGCGGCTCGCCGTAAACGGATACCCGCATCTTTGTGCCTGCGGGGTTGGGAAACTGGCACATTGCATTCGAAAGAGACCTGAAATGAGGACCAAACGCAAACTGATGGCGACAGCCGGCGGTTTTGCTGGTGCAATGCTGGGGGCATCCCCGGCATTTGCAGCAGGAACAACCGCCGGCTCGAGCATCGTCAACACCGCGTCTGTCAACTACACCGTGGGCGGTGTCGCACAGGCGCAGATCAATGCGGCCAACACTGTTGTGGTGGATCGCCGTGTCACTTTGACCGTAGCCGAAATCGGCAACGCCACGACCAACGTGGCCCCGGGATCGACGGCGCAAGTGACATCGTTCACCGTGACCAACACGTCGAACGCAGCGCTCGATTTGTTGCTGACGTTGACGCAGCCAGCAGGCGGAACGGCGGCGCACGGCGGCACCGACACTTACGATGTTACCGCGCCGACGCTGCACGTCGATACCAATAGCAATGGCGTTTACGATGCCGGCACCGATCTTGCGGTCACTTTCCTCGATGAAGTGGCTGCCGATGCCGTCCGCACCGTCTTTGTCGTTGCGAACATTCCGGCAGGGCGCGTCAATGGCGATGTGGCCGAAATCAATCTGGTTGCCCAAGCAGCCGCTGCCGGAACGGCGGGGTCGGCAGGCGCTGCCCTCACCGAAACGGCTGGCGCCAACACGGCGGGCATGGACACGGTGTTCGGCGATACTGCCGGAACCGCGACCGGCGATGTCGCCCGCGACGGGCGGCATAGCGACGATGACGATTACACCGTTGCGGCACCCACGCTTGCGGTCACGAAGCAAAGTCGTGTGATCTCGGATCCATTGAACGGGACGACCAACCCGAAGATGATTCCCGGCGCCACGGTCGAATATTGCATCGTCGTGGCGAACGCCGCCGGCGGTGCTGCGGCAAACGCCGTCGCGATCAGCGATCCATTGCCGACGCAGACGACCTACGACACTGCGTATGGCATTTTCCAGAGTGGTACATACACCGGAACCACGCCGACGGGCACCTGTAACCTTGATGGGACTGCAGGTGGCACATTCAGCGCGGGCACGGTCAATGGATCACTCGGAACGCTGGCGGCGGGTACCACCCGCACGCTGTATTTCCGCGTGACGATCAACTAAGGCCTAGGAAAGACCGGGCGGCGCGATTTCGAGCGCCTGCCCGGTCGATCCGCCCCGCAATGGCAATCCCGATCAACCGACTTACAGCCGGCGTGATGGCGCTCATGGCGGCCCTGTGCGCGTTTGCGCCAGCCGGTACGCATGCGCAGACGATCGAAAATATCGCTCAAATTCAATGGGATGCCGGCAGCGGCCGCATTTCCAAACCGTCGAACCGGGTTGCGTTGGTGGTCGAGCAATTGCCTCCCCCTTCCCCGGCACTTTCGACGTTCCAGTTTGCGACCTCTGGTTCGGGCGGGCAAAGCCTGTCGGTGCCGCAGACCCAGTGTCACAGCAGCGGCGGCAATCGCCCGGTCACTCTTGGCGGCGCCTTCGATGGCAAGTCGCTTTCCCCCGCAACGGTCCGTGCAGCAAGCGCCATCCGCGCTGGTGAACCGCTATTCGTGTCGTTGACGTCGGCCTCCGACAATATCAATCCAAATGGGGTAGAAACCCTTTTGGTGAATTTGCGCACGTCAAGTGGCGACGTCGAGCAGATCGAGCTGGTCGAATCGGCCGTCAACAATGGTGTATTTGTCGGCATGATCAATACATCCCCACGTCCGCAAACACCGGTTTCGGGCGATTGCACCCTGACAATCAAAGCTGGCGAAAATTTCACACTCGCAGGTTTGCGCGCAAGCGACGATGCCACGATTGCGGACACCTCTGTCGAAGTGCTGATCGATCCGTTCGGCATCGTGTTCGACAGCGGTGATGGCGCGCCGATACCCGGATCACGCGTCACGCTGATCGATGTCGCGACGGGGCGGCCCGCGCAGGTATTCGGCGATGATGCGCGTTCGGCGTTCCCGTCCACCATCGTGACGGGCTCTACTGTCACCGACAGCGGCGGAACGACATATCAATTCCCCCCGGGCGATTACCGCTTCCCCTTCGCGCGTGCGGGAAGCTACCGCCTGCAGGTGGAAGTGCCCTCCCCCTATACGGTGCCGTCGCAGGCTACGCCCGCCGATCTGGCTGGGCTGCTGCGTCCCGACGGCATTCCTTATACAGTCTTCGACGCGTCTTACGGCGCGCCGTTCGTGCTCGACGATCCCGCCCCGGTGCGGATCGACATCCCCGCCGACCGGCCCGGCGGTGCAATCGCAATCACAAAAACAGCATCGAACCAGGTGGCAGCGCCCGGCGATCCACTGCAGTATCGCATCACTGTCCGCAATACCGACGCCACGCGGATCACAGGCGCGATTACAGTGACCGATATGCTGCCAAGCGAGATGCGGCTGAAGCGCGATACCGTCCGGACCGATGGTGTTTTATCGCCACATAGCATTACCCCGGATGGACGAATACTAACCGTTCCGGTTACTGCGCTCCGTGGCGGTGCGAGCACGACGATCACTTACATTCTAGAGGTTCGCCCCGACGCTCGCCCCGGTCAGACGCTCAACCGCGCGCAGGCGCGTGACAATCGCGGCACCCAAAGCGCCATCGCCGATGCCGCAGTACGGATCGAGCGCGATGCCATTGCCGACCGCATGACGATCATCGGACGGATCACTGATGGCGGCTGCACCGTCGATCCCGACGCTGCCAACGGCGTGGCCGGTGTGCGCGTGATGCTGGAGGATGGCAGCTACGCGGTCACCGACATCGAGGGGCGTTATCATTTTGAAGGCGTTCTGCCGGGTCTGCATGTTGTGCAGATCGATCCTGCAAGCTTGCCTTCTGGCCAAGTCCCTTCCGATTGCGCGCGGATTGCGCGGACGAGTGGCAGCGCGATCTCGCGCTTCATCGAAGGCCAGGGCGGTGCGCTGATCCGTGCCGATTTCCGAAGCGTTGCAGGCGAAAACACAGCGCGCGTCGAAGGCAAACACGTCAAGCGTCCTGCGCCTGCAGACGAGGCCGAAGCAGCAGGGGCAAATCGCGACTGGTTTGCTGGCGAAAAGTCGGAAACAGGGTGGCTCTTCCCCACCGCAGATCACAATCCCCGCACCAAGGCGGTGCGAGTTACGATCAAGCATCGGCCTGAACAGAACGTCACGCTCTTTGCCAATGGCACCAGGGTCGACGATCTCGCGCTCGATGGTACGCTTAAGAATGAGATAGGCTCGCTCGCAGTCACATTGTGGCGCGCAGTTGAAATCGTTGACGGTGCTAACGCCTTCAAGGCCGAAATTCGCGATGCCAGTGGCCAGCTGATCGAAACGCTCACCCGCACCGTTCACTATACCAACAGCGCGTTCCGGGCCGAATTGCTTCGCGATAAATCGGTACTTCTGGCTGACGGCGTCACGCGTCCGGTAATTGCGATTCGGATGACCGATCGCAACGGACGTCCCGTTCGGCATGGCCTCGTCGGTAATTTCGAGCTCCCTGCCCCCTATTACCCTGCCGTCGAGGCCGATGCCCAGGCGGCGCGCAGCCTTGCCGGGCTCGAACGCGCTAAGCCGGTGTGGCGCGTTCAGGGCGACGACGGCATCGCCTATATCGAACTCGAACCGACCACGGCGTCAGGCGGGCTTTCGCTCAAGCTGCCCTTCCGCGATGGCGATGTGACCCGCACGCAGCGGATCGATACCTGGCTAACACCGGGTAAGCGGCCATGGACAGTGGTTGGCTTTGCCGCTGGCACCGCTGGTTTCAACACGCTCGACAATCGTCGCGAAAAGCTCGGTGCCGATGGCGAAACCTGGTACACCGACGCGCGCATCGCACTTTATGCCAAAGGCCGCGTCAAGGGCAAATGGCTGATGACGCTCGCCTACGATACCGACAAGGATCAGGACGAAACGCGCTTCCAGGGCACGATCGACCCGACTGCGTATTACACCATCTATGCCGATCGCAGCGAGCGCCGTTACGATGCCGCCAGCGTGCGCAAGCTGTATCTCAAGCTTGAGCGCCCACAATTCTATGCACTGTTCGGCGATTATGAGACCGGCATCAACGAACCGCAGCTCGCTCGCTATTCGCGTGCGTTCAACGGCATCAAGGCCGAATATGGCAGCGACAATGTCCGCGCGACGGCATTCGTTGCAGATACGCCGTTCCGCCATCGTCGCCAGGAAATTCAGGGCAATGGCCTCTCCGGTCCTTATGCGCTTGCCGCGCGCGACATTCTGCCGAATTCAGAGCGCGTATTGATCGAGGTTCGTGACCGCTTGCGGTCGGACCGGATCGTCGAGCAGCGCCCGCTCATCCGCAACATCGATTACGACATCGACTATCGCGCAGGAACGCTGCGGTTCCGCGAGCCGATCCTCAGCCGCACTTCGGCGCTCGATCCACAATTCATCGTCGTCGATTATGAAGTCGATGGCGTTGGCCAGCGCGTGACCAATGCCGGCGGTCGCGCGACTTGGACCAATGACAAGAAAACACTGACCATCGGCGCAACCGGCATCCACAATGAAGACGATGCTGCAAAAACCAATCTGGGCGGGGCTGACATTCGCTTCACGCCCAATACGCAGACCGAAATCCGCGCCGAAATCGCATTGAGCGATGCCAAGCCTGTCACGGGCAGCACGACAACGCCTACGGGCAGCAGCACGGCGTGGCTGGTCGAGGCCGAACATCACAGCAAGACAATCGACGTGCTCGCCTATGCACGCGAACAACAGTCCGGGTTTGGCGTCGGCCAGAATAATCTCGGCGAAAGCGGCACGCGCAAATTCGGCGTCGATGGCCGCGTGCGAATTACGCCCGACATGGCGGTTGCGGCCAGCGCATGGCAGGAAGATTATCTGGCAAGCGATGCCCGCCGTCAGGCCGCACGTGCGCTGGCCGAATATCGCGGCAATGGGCTCGATCTGCGTGCAGGCGCCACGATCGCGACCGACCGGCTCGACGATGGCACCAGCCGCCAATCGACCATTTTGCAATTCGGTGCGACCAAGCGTTTGCTGGAAAACCGTCTCGAGCTCGATGCGCAGACCGAAATTCCGCTGGGCGGCGAAAGCGACAGCGTCGATTTCCCTGCGCGCCACAAACTATCGGCACGCTATGCAATCAATCCGGATATAACGCTGATTGGTACCTATGAAATCGCCGATGGCGATAGCGTCGATGCGCGGACGGCACGGATTGGGTTCGATCTCAAGCCGTGGACCGGTGGACGTTTCACCGCGAGCGCCAACAACCGGGACACCAACGAACATGGTCCGCGCACATTCGCGTCATACGGACTGGCGCAGTCGCTGCCAGTTGGAAAGCAGCTGACCATCGACCTCACACTTGAGGGCAACCGGACGCTGGCCGGTGGCATCGACCCAGCCGAAGTGCTCAACCCGCTCCAGCCAGTGGCATCGGGTGGCTTCATCGGCATCGACAATGTGCTGACCGAAGATTTCACCGCCATCACCGCTGGCGCGACCTATCGCGGCGATCGCTGGAGCCTGACCGGACGCGCCGAGTATCGCGCTGGCGATCTGGGTGATCGTTACGGCATCACGATGGCGGGCCTGCGCCAAATCGGTGAAGGCCGGGCCTTTGGCGGCGCGCTGACGTGGCTCCGCGCCAATCAGGTTGGCGGCCCAAGCACAGATGCCAAGGCTTTGGCATTGAGCTGGGCACATCGCCCCGATGACAGCCGCTTTGCCTTCCTCGAAAAGCTCGAACTGCGCGAAGATTCGATCAAGGGCGCCATCTTCGGTGCACCCGGCCCGATCGGCGGCGCGCCGCTGACGATCGCAGGCGATGCCAAATCGAAGCGGATCATCAACAGCTTCAGCCTCAACTGGTCACCGACGCAAAAGCGTGAGGATGGGACGTATCTGGGACGCAGCGAAATCTCGGCCTTCTGGGGCAGCCGCTACGTGTTCGATCGCTTTGGCGAAGATGATCTCAAAGGCTGGAGCAACGTGATCGGTGCCGATATTCGCTTCGATCTGTCAGAAACCTTCGATCTCGGAGTCGCGGGCACGGTTCGCCAGAGTCCGGGCGGTCGCGCCTACAGCTACTCGGGCGGACCAACGGTCGGGATTTCGCCGGTCAAGAACAGCTATATCAGCGTCGGCTACAACGTTGTCGGCTTCAGCGATCGTGATTTCGAGGACAGCCGTTACACCCGCAAAGGTCCGTTTGTGACGCTGCGCTTCAAGTTCGATCAAGACACGCTCGGCGCGCTGGGGCTTGGCCGCCGCAAATAGTGCGGCTAGGCGGCGGACGTGATCCGCGTTGCCAGCTATAACATCCGCAAAGCCATCGGCACTGACCGGTTGCGACGTCCGCAGCGGGTGCTTGAGGTTATTGCGGAAATCGCACCCAGTGTCATCGCGTTGCAGGAAGCAGACCGGCGGTTCGGGCCTCGCGTTTCAGCGCTTCCGCTAGACATGGTCGCAGACGCTGGCTTCGATCCGGTCGATTTCGATACGCGGCCGGAAAGCATCGGATGGCACGGCAACACCATATTGGTAAAATCTGGAACTATTGTGGTTCATCATGATCTGATCGACATACCAAGGCTTGAACCGCGCGGGGCTGTTTTTGCCGAACTGCAAGCAGGCGATCGGCACTTTCGCGTCGTCGGCATGCATCTCGATCTGTCGGGGTTGTGGCGACGTCGCCAGATCAGGGCGATACTTGCCGCCGTGCAGCAACGCCCGCCGATGCCGACGATCCTGATGGGCGATTTGAACGAATGGGCACCGCATGGCGGTGCACTTGTCGAGTTTCGCAATCACCGCATCGCGCATACCGGTCCGAGTTTCCACGCACAAAGGCCTGTCGCGCGGCTCGATCGCATCATCGTCGATCACAGCATTGCCATCCGCGCCTCGGGTACGCATCACAGCTATAAAGCGAAACGCGCATCGGATCATTTGCCGGTTTGGGCGGAACTGGATATTCCGGCAGCAGCCGTTAAGCCGGAACGATGATGATCCCGCCGCTTCGCGTTGCCTTGTTTTCGGGCAATTATAACTACATCCGCGACGGCGCGAACCAGGCGCTCAATCGGCTCGTCGGCTATTTATTGCGGCAGGGTGTCGCGGTGCGCGTCTATTCGCCGACAACCGATACTCCGGCATTTGCGCCGACAGGCGATCTTGTCAGCCTGCCCTCACGCGCTTTCCCCGGGCGCGGTGAATATCGCTTCCCGCTCGGGATATCAAAAGACGTGGCTGCCGATCTTGATGGCTTTGCACCCAATCTTATCCATGTCGCAAGTCCCGATGTTTCGACCCATGCGGCGACACGTTATGCGATGAAAAACGCGCTCCCGATCGTGGCCTCGGTCCACACGCGGTTCGATACCTATCCCCGTTATTACGGTCTGACGTTTCTCGAACCGATAATCCGCGCGCTGCTCCGCCGGTTTTACAGGCGGTGTGAGACATTGCTGGCTCCATCTGAGTCGTTCGCTTCTGTGTTGCGCGAACAGCGGATGAACGACGATATCACCATCTGGGCACGCGGGATCGACAAGGCCGTGTTCAACCCGGCTCGACGCGATGAATCGTGGCGCGCGTCGCTGGGACTTGGTCCCGACGAGGTCGTCATCGGGTTTCTCGGGCGGTTGGTGATGGAAAAAGGCCTCGACGTGTTTTCCGACGCGATCGATGTGCTCAGATCGCGCGGCGTCGGGCACCGTGTGCTCATTGTCGGCGAAGGGCCCGCGCGAGACTGGCTTGAAAAGCGGCTTCCCGAAGCGGTGTTTGCAGGGTTTCAGGCAGGGCCAGACCTTGGCCGCGCGGTGGCCTCGATGGACCTGCTGTTCAACCCATCGATCACCGAAACCTTCGGCAATGTGACGCTCGAGGCGATGGCTTGCGCAATTCCAGTGGTGGCTGCGCGTGCAACCGGCAGCGAAAATCTGGTGCAGGATCATGTGACCGGGCGGCTGATCAATCCCACCAACGTTACAGATTATGCCGCCGCGCTCACCCGATATTGCAACGATCACACGCTGCGGCGCGCGCATGGCGATGCTGGGCTTGCAGCAAGCGCAGCCTATGATTGGGACATGATCAACCAGGCGGTGCTCGACACTTATCAACGCGTGCTGCGCAAGGGCTCGCAATCATCTGCCGCTATGCCCAAATAGCAAAGCGTGCCAGAGCTTTTCGAACTGCCGGCCGACGCTGCTCCGCTCGCTGACCGGTTGCGTCCGACTTCGCTTGCGCAAATCGTCGGTCAGGATCACCTGACGGGGCCCGCTGGCGCGATCACGCAGATGGTAACTGCCAAGAAGCTTTCATCGCTGATCCTGTGGGGACCGCCGGGAACGGGAAAGACAACGCTGGCAAGGCTGTTGGCCGATGCTGTTGGGTTGCATTTCGAATCGATCTCGGCAGTGTTTTCGGGCGTAGCCGACCTTAAAAAGCTTTTCGCCGCTGCGCGTGACCGGTCGGCAACTGGGCAGCGTACCTTGTTGTTTGTCGATGAGATTCACCGCTTCAACAGGTCTCAGCAGGATGGATTCCTGCCCTTTGTCGAAGATGGCACGATCACGCTGATCGGCGCGACAACCGAAAATCCCAGCTTCGAACTCAATGCCGCGTTGCTCAGCCGCGCGCGCGTGCTGATCCTCCACAGGCTCGATGCGATCGCGCTCGAAGCGCTGCTTGGCCGTGCCGAAGCGCTGATGGCAAGGCCGCTCGCGATCACCGCAGAGGCACGCGCGGCGTTGATCCAGGGCGCCGATGGCGATGGCCGGTTCCTGCTTAACCAGGCCGAAACGCTGTTCGCGATTGCCCCGGCGCAGCCGCTCGATGCCCCCGCGCTTGCCGAACTGCTTCACCGCCGGATGCCGGTTTATGACAAGGATCGCGAGGGGCATTATAATCTGATTTCGGCGCTTCACAAATCGTTGCGCGGGTCTGACCCGCAGGCCGCACTCTACTGGCTGGCGCGGATGCTCGTTGCGGGCGAAGAGCCGTTATAT
>JANPIQ010000390.1:0-1548 GCA_031425075.1 Sphingomonadales bacterium | reverse complement strand
GAACCGCGGGAGTCGAAACAGTACAAGGAGCACCATAAGCTCTGTAAAAGCCACCTGATTTTACTGATACTTCGACAGTGTAAGTAGTCGCATAAGTAGCACCACCAGCCAAGTTCAATAAATTAAATCTCACATTTGGCGAATCAAAAGTTCTGACAGTTGCACCGTTCGTAACTCTAAATCGATACCCTTGAATTGGACCCAATTGTGGAACAAATGTCGCTAAGTCATAAGCAAATAAGGTATTTGCTAAATTCGTTAAGGTAATTCCACAGCTGCTCGCGATTAAGTTTGACGTTGGTGTTACCTCATCAGTAACTCCATCGCAATTGTCATCAATACTATTTCCTAACACTTCTGAAGCATTTGGATGTACAGATGCAGTATTATCATCGCAATCTACTCCGTTGAAATTCGCCACATATCCACTCGGAACAGTTGCACCATAGCAAACAGGTACAGCAGGGAAACCATTGTTAAATGAATCACCATCTACATCAATAAAGAAATTAGCGGTTCTCCATTTAGACGCATCTCCCGGAGCGCAATCTGTATTGTTTGTAGAAGTATCTGCTGGTTGACCAGTACAAGACAGTATTGCAGCACCTGTTCCAAATCCGTCACCGTCTGTATCGGCATAAAACGTGTCTGGCGTAGTATTTACAGTTAAGGTTAATGTTGCCGTGTTACAACCTACCACATTAGTATAAACACCGCTTGAATTATAAGTTTGGCCGTTCTCTGCCCAAGTATACGTAATACAAGCGCTAACTGTTTCGCTTCCTATTGTTGTATTTGGAATAATAGTTAAATCTAAAGTAGCCGTATTACAACCAAGTACATTAGTAAATACTCCACTACTCGTATAAGTTTGGTTATTTTCTGCCCAAGTATACGTATCACAAGCTGAAGTTGTTAAGCTACCAACTGTTGTGCTTGGAACAATCGTCAAATCTAAAGTAGCGGTGTTACATCCTACAACGTGAGTATAAACTCCGCTTGCCGTGTAAGTTTGACTATTTTCAGACCAAGTGTAGGTATCGCAAGCAGTAGTTGTTAAACTTCCCACTGTAGTACTTGGAATAATGGTCAAATTCAAAGTAGCCGTGTTACATCCCGAAACGAAAGTTGTTCCTACTTGTTCCGTTGAATATGATTGTCCATTTGCAGGCCAAAGATAAATGTCTCCAGAACATATTGATGTAGTTACGTCTCCATTAGTCGTTAGTGGATTAACGGTCAAATTCAACGTCGCCGTGTTACATCCTGAAACGAATGTACTATTAATTTGTTCTGTAGTATACGATGCGCCATTTGCTGGCCAAACGTAAGTTTCTCCCGCACAGATAGAAGTGGTAACATCTCCTGTAAAAGTAAGAGGATTTACCGTTACTGATAAGGCCTGTGGCGAAGAATATGTCACATCTAATCTTGGTGCATTAGCGCCACTTGAGTAACCAAAGAAGTTATAAACGTTTGAACCACCTCTTGCTAATCCCATAGCAATGTAGCCTGGAGAAGCAAACCGTGATTGAATATCTGTATTGG
>JANPIQ010000389.1:0-1774 GCA_031425075.1 Sphingomonadales bacterium | reverse complement strand
GGCGTCAGACCCCGAGCGGCAGTTCCAACGCTTCGGCAACCGCCGGGTGCATGATTTGCCCGCGCTGCACATTGAGACCATTGGCCAGATGCGGATCAGCCTTCATCGCAGCTTCGGCACCAAGATTGGCAAGCCGCATTGCAAAGGGCAGCGTCGCGTTGTTGAGCGCGAAGGCCGATGTTCGTGCAACGGCGCCCGGCATATTGGCGACGCAATAATGGATGATACCTTCTTCGACGAACACAGGATCGTCATGCGTGGTGGCGTGGCTGGTTTCGAAACATCCGCCCTGATCGATCGCAATATCGACGAGCACCGATCCGCGCTTCATTGTCTTGAGCATGTCGCGCGTTACCAGCTTGGGCGCCGCAGCACCGGGCACAAGCACCGCACCGATGACGAGATGCGCCCTGGAGACCGCCGCAGCGATGGCAGCCTTTGAGGCATAAGCGGTCTTGATCTGGCTGCCGAAAAACATGTCGAGTTCGGCGAGCCGCTCGTTCGAAATGTCATAGATGGTCACATCGGCGCGCATCCCCACGGCCATTTGTGCGGCGTTGACGCCCGAAACCCCGCCGCCGAGGATCGCGACCCGTGCCGGCGCAACCCCGGGCACGCCGCCGAGGAGCACGCCTCTGCCGCCCTGTTCCTTTTCGAGATAATGCGCGCCAACCTGGATCGACATTCTGCCTGCCACTTCAGACATGGGTTTGAGCAGCGGGAGCGAACCTGATTTCGACGTGACGGTTTCATAGGCAATGCACGTGGCGCCGCTGTTCATCAGCCCTCTGGCCTGGTCAGGGTCGGGTGCCAGATGGAGATAGGTGAACAGCACATGGTGCGGGCGCAACATCGCGATTTCTCCGGGCTGCGGCTCCTTCACCTTCACGATCATTTCCGCAGCGGCGAAAATTTCGGACGCGTTGGGCAGAATTTTGGCACCAGCATCCATATAATCGCGGTCGGAAAAATCGATCCCGTTGCCCGCAAGCGCCTCGACGAACACCTCATGCCCCGCCGAAGTCAGCTCGGCCACCGATGGCGGCGTCAGCCCGACGCGATATTCGTGGTTCTTGATTTCCTTGGGGATGCCAATTTTCATCGGGAGTTCCTCGCCCTGCCGCCGACCGGCGTAACAATGTTGCGCCAGCGTATAGGATCGAACCGTAAGGACGCCAACCCGAAGCTGGCATTGCCGGTGATAAATCGTCATGCTACGGCGCGCGGCCCCTGGGGGCACAGGAAGCAGGTTATGCGTATGGTCTTGCCATTGAACACAGGTGATCGGTGAGCGAGGCCATCGCGACGCACGATGACGATCAAAGCCGTCCACATGCCGGCGGGCCGTTGTCCAAACTGATCGTCGGCTCGATCGGAATCGTGTTCGGCGATATCGGTACCAGCCCGATTTATGCCTTTCGCGAAACCTTTGCTTCGCACCATGGCGTGCCCGGCATCCAGGTCGATCCTGTGCACATTCACGGCGTGCTTAGCCTCGTATTCTGGTCGATGATGATGGTCGTCACGATCAAATACACGCTGCTGATCATGCGCGCCGACAATAAGGGCGAAGGCGGCAGCCTCGCCTTGCTCGCACTGATCAGCTCGAAGGCTCAGGGTGCGCGCTGGAGCGTGCCATTCGTAATGCTCGGGATTTTTGCGACTGCATTATTCTACGGCGATTCGATGATCACACCGGCGATGTCGGTGCTGTCCGCGACCGAGGGACTGCAATATGTCGATGAAGGGTTCAAACCCTGGACGTTGGTGATTG
>JANPIQ010000388.1:0-1902 GCA_031425075.1 Sphingomonadales bacterium | reverse complement strand
CGTTCGAACCCGGTCGAGGCGGTGGTTAGCCCGATCGTCGCATTGGCAGCATCGGCAATGATGGAATCGGTGCCTGCCCCGCCTGTGACCGTATCGAAGCCGCTATCGGCGCCAAAATGGAATTCGTCGTCACCGCCCCCCCCGGTTGTCGTGTCGGACCCGGCCAGTGAATAGATGCGCGCCCCGCCCACGAGAATGGGATCGACGATCAGCGCAGTCACCCCGGCATCGATCGCTGCGGTTCCGATCAGCACCGCGCGGTCCGCATAAGTTTGGGTCGATTGCCACGTTGCGGTTAGCGCATCGGTGAAAGCGGGGGTGGGCGTGGCCGGCCACGATGCCGGTACGGTCGCACTGACCACAGCCATCGCCCCGATCAGGCGCTCGACATCGGATTGCGCAAGCACCTTGTCCGCAGCAACGATACGGCGCGCCCGATTGGCGGTTCCTGGATACCAGTTTCTGACAAAAACGACCGACCCTTGGCCGATTGCAGTGATTTCAAGATCGGTGCCTGTTGCACTGGCTTGACCCGTCGCCGCATCGACCCGGCGCAGCCAGATTCGATCGTGCGCAATCTTGTCGAAGATGAGATCGTCCTGACCGCCGCCTGAGACGAGGGTGTCGACACCGCTGCCCGCGCGGAACAGATAAGCGTCATTCCCGGCACCGCCGTCGAGCGTATCATTGCCCGCGCCGCCATCGAGCACGTCATCCCCTGCCCCGCCATAAAGCCCGCCGGCACCTGTCGTTGCGGTTGCACCTGCACTGATTGTGAAGCTGGAAATATCATCGCCATCGCCGCCCAGCAGCGTGTCATTGCCTGCACCGCCATCAAGGCGGTCCTGGCCATCGCCGCCTACGAGCTGATCGGCCGCGCCTGTCAGGCGGGTCAGTTGAACATTGTCGATCACCGAACCTGCGCCATCGGCAACGCCAAGTGCCTTGAATGCCAGAGTGTTAGTCCCGTCGATCGCGATGAGCGACTTGGTGGCGAGCGTAAGCGCGGTAGTCCCGCCACTCACGGTGTGGACGAGCGCGTTGTTCCAATAGATTTCGACGCCGCCCGTTGCGGTCGGACTGCGCAACGCGTGCAGGAACTCTAGCTTGAGCTCCTCACCAAACGTCAGGTCGGCGAAGGACTGGCTGACGGTGTTCGCTGCTCCATTGTCGAGGTGGAGCGCATGGGTGCCCGATATCCCGCTTACCCCTGACGCTGTCGTGAGCAACTGGAACGGATTGGCCGATGTGGTGGTCCATCCGGGCAGATCGACACTGGTCAGGCCATAAGGCTGCGTGACGTCATTGGCAGCGCTGCCTGTATCGTCGAAACTGGCGTTCGCCGCGAGGGTGCCACCGACGGCGATCCCGGTGCTTCCATCGCCGCGCAGGATATCATTTCCATCGCCGCCTGCCAGAACATCGCGATCGCCGCCGCCATCCACCAGATCGTTGCCGGTCCCGCCATCAAGATTATCTTCGCCAACGCCTCCGTTCAGCGTGTCATTGCCGTCGTCACCCAACAGGACATCGGCACCGATCGCATAGGTTGTGCTGTTGGCCGTGCCACCGCCGCCGGTCAGCGTGTCGTTGCCGCGGTTCCCCTTCAGGATATTGGCGGCATCACTGCCGATGACCGTGTCGTTAAATTGAGAGCCAATAACGTTTTCGATGCCGGTGAATGTATCGCCTGCCGCCTCGGTTCCTGTTCCAGCCGCAGCTGTCGGAACGCCGATATTGACGGTGACCCCAACAGCGGGGGTGCCTGTTACGCCATTCGATCCGACATAGTTGACGGTATCGTCGCCGGCGCCGCCCTGAAGCACGTCGCCCCCACCGCCACCGATCAGCATATCATCGCCATCGCCACCTTGCAGCGTGTCGGCAAGGTGGTCGACGTGC
>JANPIQ010000387.1:0-4339 GCA_031425075.1 Sphingomonadales bacterium | reverse complement strand
CGACAAGCCCGCGGGCCTGCCGGTCGATCCCCCGCGCGACGGTTCGTTGTGCGTGGCAAGCCACCGCGAACAGCTGGCATTCGGGTTTCACCGCTGGCCAACGCCAGTGCATCGGCTCGATCGCGATACTTCAGGTTGCCTGCTGCTGGCGCGGACCGAACGCGCGCACAAGCGGTTCAGCCGGGCATTCGAGGCAGGCGAGGTTGAGAAACATTATCTGGCAGTGCTTGCCGGGGTACCGAATAATGACAGTGGCACCATCGACATGCCGCTGTCCAAAACCAGCACCGCGCGCGATGGCTGGCGAATGATCGAAGACCCCAAGGGAAAATCGGCGGTGACGCACTGGACGGTGATCGAGGCGCGCGACGGGCGTGCGCTGGTCGAATTCATGCCGACCACGGGCCGCACGCACCAGCTGCGCGTCCACGCCGCGACGGGCCTGGGGATCGCGATCGCCGGCGACCCTGTTTATGGGCGTGGCGGAGAGCCGATGCGGCTTCACGCCGTTTCATTGTCATTGGCAAGACCGCCCAAGGATCCGGTGGCCGCGAAAGCGCCGTTGCCCGCCGATTTCTGGTAAACCCAAATAAGGGACAGTCCCTTATCAGCCCCCTATTGGCGTTGCCACTTAGGTTGCAAACAGCATTGTATCGTCGGAAAATGCTTTGAACTCGAGCGCGTTGCCGCTGGGATCACGGAAAAACATCGTCGCCTGTTCGCCTGCCTGACCTGCGAACCGGATATGGGGCGCGATGCCGAAATTGATATTGGCGGCCGCAAGGCGCGCTGCCAGCGCCTTCCAGTCGGCCAATGTCAGCACGATGCCAAAATGCGGAACCGGTACGTCCTGGCCATCGACCGGGTTGGACGTTTGCTTGCCGCCCGGCGCGTGATGAATCACCAGCTGATGCCCGTAAAAATCGAAATCCACCCAAGAACTGCTCGACCGGCCTTCGGGGCAGCCAAGCGTCTTGCCGTAAAACGCGCGCGCCGTTGCGAGGTCATCGACCGGAATTGCAAGGTGAAAGGGACGCAAACCCGTCACCTGTGCGGCTTCCCTTCGGATTGCATTGTCGAATGCGGCTTTTTCGGCGGATTGGCGATCGCAAAACAGGCTTCGAAATCCTGCTCGGCCGATTCGCCTGCCGCCTGCTTTCTTGCGGTGTCCTCGAGCAAGGCATCGCGCGTCGTGCCGAGGATCAGATCGCTTTCGTTCTGCGTCTTGCCATCGGCGCGAAGCTTGTCGCGCGCCTGGCCCGTCAGCAATGCCGTGTAAACCGCCAGCTTGCTGGTGGTAGGAGACATGCCTTCGCGGCGTTGCATTTCGGTTTGCGCGAGCCCGATCAACGCCGCGCAATGCACGATGTCGGGCGGTGGCGGGGCAGGTGCCACGCGATTCATCAGCATGATACAGCCGGTGATCGTCTTGTCCGGGATGACCTTGTCGCCGGGATAGGCCTTTTGAAACCCTTCGACGTGCGACACGATGGCATCGCGTATCGCCTCACGGCTTTGGCCGCTGGTCCTAACGATAGCCTGCCCCGCCACTTCTGCAAAACGCGCGCCCGAAGTGGCGACGTGTTCGACATCGGCATATTCGCCCGTCGGACGTGCCTGTTCATGCGCAACGATCGCAAGCGCGGCCACGCACCGCAGCTGTTCGGTTTCAGCGGCGTTGAAAGCGCGCGGGGCAGACAGCGCCGGCAGCGAGACTGATAGGGCCGTTGCGGCGAGGATGAGCAAGCGCATAGCGGCGATGTTGCGCAGTCGCGCGCAATTGGCAAGATGTTCTGGGCTTTGCCGGTCCGGACGTTATAGCACCGCGCGCATGAACCGCTTGCTGCCCCATCGCTGGCTTGCCGCGTCGCTGGCCTTGGGAGGCGCATCGGCGCTGGGCTTTGCGCCGCTTGGGTGGTGGGCAGTAACGCTGATTGCCTTTGCGGGGTCGATGGCGCTGGTGGCTAATGCCTCAAGCGTCAAATCGGCGTTTGTGCGCGGATACTGGTTCGGTGTCGGGCATTTCGTTGTCGGGCTGAACTGGATCGCAGGCGCGTTCCGCTATCAAGACAGCATGCCGGTGTGGCTCGGCTGGGTCGCAGTGGTGCTGCTGGCGGTTAATAATGAGGTCTATCCCGCGCTGGCGGCGGCGCTGGCGTGGCGGTTTGGTCGGCTTTCCCCCCTCTCTCTCAGGGGAGGGGCTGGGGGTGGGGGGTCGAAGATAGGGTCCTTGCTACCGGACAATTCTCGGCCGAACACCCCCCACCCCAACCCTTCCCTAGAAGGGGAGGGGCTAAAGGCGTCCTTCATCCTCCTCTTTGCTGCCGCATGGATCGTCACCGAATGGATGCGCAGCTGGGCGTTCACTGGCTTTGCGTGGAATTCGCTGGGCGTGGTGCTGGTGCCTGCCGGTGCGCTGCCACAGGTAAGCGTCGTCATCGGCACTTACGGGCTTTCCGCGATCCTGATCCTGGTCTCAGGCGGGTTGATAATGCTGGCGCAGCGCAACTGGCGCTGGTCGGCGCTGTTGCTCGCCCCGCTGGCATTCGCAGCCCTCCCCAAATCGATCCCGGTCACGCAACCCGGCGAACCGCGCCCCCTTATCCGCATCGTCCAGCCCAACATCGGCCAGAACAACAAATATGACGAAGGCTATCGCCGAATAAATTTTGCCAAGCTGACCAGCCTTACAGGCAAGCCCGGCGCAGAGCCGCGGCTGATTTTCTGGCCCGAAGCGGCAATCCCCGATTACCTCGAGGAGGATGATATCGAGGCGCAGGTTGCCCGCGCCCGGGTTGCCGCCTTGCTCGGGCCAAACGACAAATTGCTGCTCGGCGGCGTCGTGCGCCATTTCAAACGCACCGAGCGCGACGGCTATTATGAAGACGATCTTGTCGGCGCACGCAACAATGTCTGGGGGATCGACAGCGCGGGCCGTCTGCTGTGGCGCTACGACAAGTCGCATCTGGTGCCCTATGGCGAATATCTGCCCGCCAAGCCAATGTTGTCGGCGATCGGCCTCACCAGGCTGGTGCCAGGCACGGTCGATTTCTGGCCAGGGCCGGGGCCGCTGAGCTTCGAAGTGCCGGGGTTTGGCAAGGCAGGGGTGCAAATCTGCTACGAAATCATCTTCTCGGGCCAAGTGATCAATCCGAAAAACCGTCCCGACTTTCTGTTCAATCCGTCGAACGATGCGTGGTTTGGCAGCTGGGGCCCGCCGCAGCATCTGACGCAGGCGCGGCTGCGGGCGATCGAGGAGGGCATTCCAATCATTCGTTCGACCCCCACCGGCATTTCGGCAGTCATCGATGCCAATGGCGTGGTGCGCGCGTCGCTGCCTTACCAAAAGGCGGGCTTCATAGAGACCACGCTTCCGCCCGCACACGCTCCCACGCCGTTTGCACGGTACGGCAACATCCTGCCGTTGCTGTTCGCACTGCTGCTCGGCGGAGCAGGCGTTGCACTGCGTCGCAAGCGTCGCTAGAGCGATCGCCACTTAAAGAAATCCTTATATCACGTGCAAAGGGCCGTTTCCCATGCGTCATTCTTATCTTTTCACCTCCGAATCGGTGTCGGAAGGCCATC
This sequence comes from Sphingomonadales bacterium, assembly GCA_031425075.1. Classification (GTDB taxonomy): domain Bacteria; phylum Pseudomonadota; class Alphaproteobacteria; order Sphingomonadales; family Sphingomonadaceae; genus Aquisediminimonas. Next base: position 754 of record JANPIQ010000387.1, on the reverse strand, counting down.
CCGACAAGGTCGCAGACCAGATTTCGGACGCGATCGTCGATCTGTTCCTGTCGAAAGACCCTGAAGCGCGAATTGCATGCGAAACGCTGGTGACGACGCAATTCTGCTGCCTCGCGGGCGAAATCCGCTGCAAGGGCGTGTATGAAGATGGCGCGTGGGCCGAAGGCGCGCAGGCCGAAATCGAAGCAACGGTGCGCAACACCGTGCGTGAAATTGGTTACGAACAGGACGGGTTTCACTGGGAGCAGTTCACCTTCGTCAACAACCTTCACGGCCAATCGGAGCACATCGCGCAAGGCGTCGATGCGGCGGGCAACAAGGATGAAGGCGCTGGCGATCAGGGAATCATGTTTGGCTATGCAACCGACGAAACCCCCGATCTGATGCCCGCGACGCTCTATTACAGTCACAAGATCCTCGAAAGGATGGCGGCCGACCGGCATTCGCGCGTGGCCCCGTTCCTTGAGCCCGATGCCAAGAGCCAAGTGACGCTGCGCTACGAAGGCAGTTTGCCGGTTGCCGCGACTGCAATCGTCGTCTCGACGCAGCACGCGCCGGGTTATGATACTGGCACGAAAGAAGCCGAACTTCACGCCTATGTGAAGCGTGTGGTCGCCGAAACGCTGCCGCCTGTCCTGCTGCGCGAAACCCAATATCACATCAACCCGACGGGCAGCTTTGAAATCGGTGGCCCTGATGGCGATGCCGGGCTGACCGGGCGCAAGATTATCGTCGACACCTATGGTGGTGCCGC
>JANPIQ010000386.1:0-1880 GCA_031425075.1 Sphingomonadales bacterium | reverse complement strand
GTTCCTTTATTATGCGCTCTTCCCCGACCGGCCACCCGGATTCGTTTGGGACAAGCCGCTGGCCGGAAATACGTCGAGGAACCTGTGGACGCGCGCGCTGCCATTCAATCGCATCCCCAAGACCGTCGATCCGACGAGCGGTTTTGTGACCAATGCCAACAACACGCCTTATTTGTCATCGGGGCCGGGATCGGAGATGAACCCTGCCGATCATTCGCCACTGCTCGGCATCGAAAAGCGGCTGACCAATCGCGGCATTCGCGGCGTCGAACTGATGGCCGCGGACGATCTTTATTCGCCTGAAGAACTGCTCGCGATCAAGTTCGATACCGGCTATTCGAAGTCGAGCTATATGGGGCCATGGATCGCGAGCATCCTTGCCGCCGATTTGCAGGACGATCCCGTGCTGGCAAAATCGCAGGCAATGCTCGCGCAATGGGACTGGACCAGCGATGGCAAAGGCGCTGCCGACGCGCTTGGCGAGTTGCTCGCACGCGATGCCAACAGCGCCAACTACTCCGGAAAGCCGCTGCCACAACCGCGCGAGGCGCTGTCCGTTGCCACCAAGCGATTGCAGGAGAATTTCGGGCGCATCGATGTGCCTCTGGGGGACATTCAGCGGCTGCGGCGCGGATCGGTCGATCTGCCAATGGATGGCGGCACCGACACGCTGCGCGCCACAAGCCGCTGGGACAAGGAGACACCGAAGGGCCGTGGCCGCGTAATGCATGGCGACAGCTTCACGATGCTGGTGGCATGGGACAAAGCGGGCAGGGTGCGGTCGCAATCGATCCAGCCTTATGGTGCTGCGACAAACCGGCCCCAATCGCCGCATTACACCGATCAGATGAAGCTGTTTGTGAACAAGCAGTTCAAGCCGGTGCACTTCGATCGTGCGTCGCTCATCGCCAATGCCAAGCGGGCGTACCGGGTGAATTGAGGCGCTTGCCCTCTCCCACTGCGAGCGCGATAGCGAGGATGGGGGAGATTGCTTGACCTTTGCTCCGTCCCGCCCCAGCTAGACCGCCATGATCACACGTCCCCTGCTCGCACTGCTGTGCGCCTCGATCGCGGCCCCCGCGCTGGCTGCTTCTTCAAAGCCCGCCCCGGTTTCCGAACTCGTCCGGCAAGTGAAGATTCCGTACGAGCAATTCACGCTGAAAAACGGCCTGCGCGTCATCGTCCACACCGATCGCAAGGCGCCGCTGATCGCGGTTTCGGTCTGGTACGGGGTCGGGTCGAAGCATGAGCCCAAGGGCAAGACCGGATTTGCGCATTTGTTCGAACATTTGATGTTCAACGGCTCCGAAAACGCGCCGGGCGACTTCTTCGAGCCGCTAGCCCAGATTGGCGCGACCGATTTCAACGGAACGACGTTTTTCGATCGTACCAATTATTTCCAGACAGTGCCTAGGAACGCGCTTGATCGCGTGCTGTTTCTCGAAAGCGACCGGATGGGGCATCTTCTTGGGGCGGTGACGCAAGAAAAGCTCGATAACCAGCGCGGTGTTGTCCAGAACGAAAAGCGTCAGGGCGATAACCAACCCTACGGGATGACCTGGTACGCCACTCTGGCGGGGCTGTTCCCGGTGGGGCATCCCTATCACCACTCGACGATCGGATCGATGGCCGATCTTAATGCTGCGAACCTCGAAGACGTCCGCGGCTGGTTTCGTGACAATTACGGGCCGAACAACGCGGTGCTTGTTCTTGCGGGCGACATCGATGTCAAAACCGCGCGCAAGTCGGTTGAAAAATGGTTTGGCGCAATTCCGGCAGGTCCGGCAATCAGGGACGTGACCGCACCCATCCCGACGCTCGATGCACCAAAGGAACAGACGCTCAAGGATCGCGTCGCAACGACGCGGATCACACGGCTG
>JANPIQ010000385.1:0-1602 GCA_031425075.1 Sphingomonadales bacterium | reverse complement strand
GCTGACATCACGCGAGACAGGAGCGATCTTGCCGTTCGTTAGTTTGATCTCGGTCGATCCATCGGGATTTTGCCAACCGCGTGGCAATTCGTATGTAAAATTTTTGAAATCAAATTTGCCGATCGGCGACGACGTTATTTTATTTCGATCATCGAGCAATTCCCTTTGCAGATTTGGGATGGTCGCTGTAGGTTCGGCAGTCGGTTGAGCGATGGTCGGCACAATGGATGGAACTTCTACGGAAACCGTATTTTTCGTTGCTTCAGCTTGTTGCTGGCACGCGGAAACGGCAATGCCAAAGAGCAACGCGAGCGCGGCGATGATAGTAATGCTTGATCTGATCAATTTCCGTCCTCAATACTCGACTCGAACTTCCGGGCTAACTGTCGAACTGCAACAGCTAATTCGGGCGATCCCACCGTTTCTAGTCGGTCGCCAGCCTTCAAATAGAATTGCATAAGGCTTTTTCGGGCATAATTCCTGTGCTCGGCCAAAGCGAATTCGTTGGACGCCCCGTGATCTAATAGCCAAACAAGTTCCATTTCGTCGATCTCTTTTAGAATGACCTTAACACGCTCTACGGTTGGCAACGCTGAAACTATTTCGGTCAGCGCACCGATAATTGTCCGCACGATGACATGGTCTCGCCTTCCCCATTGATATATTTGATCGAACGCATCGTCCAAATACTGCTCAAAATTCGGCTCCTTCAGGAATATACCATCGGTCTTGAGCACTTTTGAAAGTGTAGACTCGTCCTCACGGATGCCGATCTCTTTCAGAATGACGCCGAGGTGGTGAATACAGTTAACGCACGTCGTCGGGTCGTTGATCGCAGGTGAGATCGCTTTGACGCCGATATCGACAAGCTGCCTGATACCGTATTCGATATCTTTGTCGTAACTGCGGAATTTATGAAGCGAGAAACACTTTGTGATGGCGAAATTCTCATCCTCGGTGATCGGCCTCGCCGGCTCAAGTACCGCTAGAGTCGATCCAACCTCGACGAAACTGCCGATGTAATTAGCTACTTTTAACTTGAGTTCGGCGTCGTCACGTTTGATAAAACGAAACGCTTCGATAAGCCTTACCGTATCGATATTCTCCAAGAAACCGCTCTGCTGAGCGGCGAAAACGCCTCGTTCTAGGGAATCGTCGGCGCATTCAGCGTGAAATGCATAGTCACGAGTGATCTCTGCGACCGTGCGGTCGGAGATATTTTTTGTGATGCTCGCGGCGTTTATGTTATCCGCCAAATACCCCAGAAAAACGGGAAACAAAACAAATATCTGATAGGAACCGAGAAAAAGGCCGAGCAAGTGCAGCCGCGGCAGATCTAAAAATTGTACGACGAAACAAAAGGCGAACACCGCAATCGATGACCACAGAAAAACGAATCGAAAACGGTCGGCGTGCCAAAAGTGGCGAACCACACGCGGCGAAAACTGGGCAGAGACCAGCGACAGTGCAACAAATACGAACGAGAACGTCGTCACCAGAACCGAAACACCGATCGACACAAATGCCGTAAGTGCGGCGATCAACTTATCGCCCAAAGACTGAACGAGCGAATCGTTTAAAGCGACCACGACAAAGCCGACG
>JANPIQ010000384.1:0-11081 GCA_031425075.1 Sphingomonadales bacterium | reverse complement strand
GCCGACGTTGTGCTCACCATCGAACCCGGCGTCGTCGTATTCGGCGGAACCGGCGTATCGTTCCTCAATGTCAACCGCGGCAACCGCATCCAGGCCGTCGGCACTGCCACCCAGCCGATCATTTTTACCAGCCGTGACAATGTCATCGGTACCAATGGCGAAAATTCATCGGGCCAGTGGGGCGGCGTCATCCTGTCGGGTCGCGCGCCAGTTACCGATTGCGAAGCAGGTGCTGCAGCTCCGGGTACGATCGCATGCGAACGCCTCGTTGAAGGTGCAGCCGATCCCGCGCGTTACGGCGGTGCCAGCCCGAATGACAATAGCGGACGGATTAGCTTTGCCCAGATCCGTTATTCGGGTTTCATTCTTTCGGGCAATGCAGAACTCCAGGCCTTGACCACCGGCGGTACCGGATCTGCGACAATTCTCGATCACATCCAGACAGTCAACAGTTCGGATGACGGCGCCGAATTCTTCGGCGGCACGGTCAATATGAAATATTTCATCTCGGTCGGTGCCGAAGATGACAACCTTGATACCGATGTCGGCGTCAAGGGCAATTTCCAGTATGTCATCGTCGTCCAGCGCGCCGGCATCGGCGATTCGATGATCGAAGCCGATTCGGATAACGCCAGCGACGGCAATCTGCCGCGTCAGAACACCCGTCTTGCCAACTTCACCTTCATTCAGCGTGGTGTTCCAGGCGGCACATCGAACCAGAACGGCGTTGCGATCCTGCTGCGCGGCGGCACCGATTATTCGCTGGTAAACGGGGTGATGACGAGCCCGGGAACGCCGTGCCTTGCCATCAGCCGGGCGCAGACCGCGTCGACGACCGTCGATCCTGCCATCGATGAAACAGGCGCGCCCTTTATCCGGTCATTCGTAGCACAATGCCCCGCCACGGGTGCCCTGATCGGACGGAACACGGTCACCGAAGCGCAGGTTGCGGCGATCTTCGGTGCTGGTGCCAATGGCAACAGCATCACTTTCTCGCCAACGCTGTCGTCGACGTTCATCAATGGTACGGCCGAAGCCGGTGTTGCTGCATTCAACGCCAGCACGCTGAACGGGCCGCTTAACGGAACGCAGACAAGCTTCTTTGAAGCGACGACCTATATCGGCGCGGTGCGTGATGCCATGGACACCTGGTACACGCAGTGGACGTGCAACACGGCAGCAGCGTCGTTCGGCACGAACAATACTGGATCGTGCGCGGTCATCCCGACCATCTAAGCCGGGCTACGTTATGGGGCGGGGCTCGGCCGGAAACGGTCATGCCCCGCCCCTTTTGATTGTAAGACAAAGGGGTTTATCATGTCGAAGCCGTTGGCATTCGCAAGCGTTCTGCTCATCACATCGGCGCTTGTTGCACCGGCCGCTGCTTATGCTCAGGCTGCTCAGGACGCCCCCCGCCCCCCCACGGGGTACGCGGATACCCGCGCCGACACCGCAGCCGTTGCCGGAGTGGGAACGCCGGGGCGCGCCGGCCCATCTGCCCCGGCCGCTGGCGAAGATGCTGCTGCCGAAGAAGAAGCCGTCGATGTTTCAATACCAGGTGCCGATACCGAGGAAATCGTGGTCACCGGCCGCCGCCAGTCGAACATTGCGCAGACCGCTCCGCAAGTTCTGTCGATCCTGTCGACAGCCGATATCGCGCGCACGGGCGAAGGCGATATTGCAGGCGCGCTCTCGCGGGTTACGGGGTTGAGCGTTGTCGGCAACGGCTTTGTTTATGTCCGCGGTCTTGGCGATCGTTATTCATTGGCGCTGCTCAACGGGTCGCCGCTATCAAGCCCCGAGCCGTTGCGCCGTGTCGTTCCGCTCGATCTCTTCCCGACCAGCATCATCGCGTCCTCGCTTGTGCAGAAGAGTTATTCGGTCAATTTTCCCGGAGAGTTTGGCGGCGGCGTAATCAACCTGACCACCAAGGCCATTCCGACCGAAACATTCGTGACCGTAGGCGGCGCGATCAGCGGCGATACCGAAACCACGTTTCAAACCGGCAACACCTATTACGGCAGTTCGCTCGACTGGTCGGGTTTCGACAATGGCAACCGCGATACGCCCCCGGCACTGAGGGCCTATTTCAACAGCGGCGAGCGGATCAGTGCTGGCAATGTCAACACGCAGGCGATTGCCGGGCAGTTGTTCAACGGTCGCAACGCCGTCATCCAGCGGAATGACAATATCCCCGCCAATGGCTCTGCCAGCATCCAGGCTGGCACTGCGTTCGATGTGGGCGATACCCGCGTCGGCCTGATCGGGACGATCGGCTATAGCAACAAGTGGAGAACGCGCGATACGACGCAACAGACGGGCTCGACAGTCGATCTCAGCCAGAAGGAACTCGATTTTCAGCGGGTCATCACCGACAACCGCATCGTGGTGAACGGCCTTCTGGGCGTTGGCGTCGAGTTCGGCGACAATAAGGTCCGTTGGACCAATCTGTATATCCGCGATACCCTCAAACAGGCACGACTGGGCCAGGGAACGCGCGCCACAGGCCAGCCGGGTGCAACGATCCAGCAGCAAAACACTGTCTGGTTCGAGCGGCAGTTGATCAACACGCAGATCGTCGGCGAATTCAAACTCAATTCTGATTTTAGCCTCGATGTTCGTGGCGGTTACGCCAACGCACAGCGCGAGGCGCCCAACGAATATAGCTTCGACTATTTCCGTTCGAACGTCGCAAGCGATCCCTTTGGTGCGTTTTTCATCAACCGGTTGAACAATGGCCAGCAGGGCAATGCGACCGCCGCATTTTCAGACCTGAACGAGAATTTGTGGTCGGGCAGTTTAGATTTGACCTATAAGGGGATTGACGGCGTGTCGTTGACCGCTGGCTACGCCTATTCGGACACAAGCCGACGCACCGAACGCCGCGAATTTCTGGTGACAGCGTCGAGCAGCTTGCCAACCGGCGTGGCACTGCTTCGACCCGATCTGCTGCTTTCGCCGAACGTGATCAACGCGTTCGGGATTTCACTGATCGATACAAACGAAGCCAACCCTGTGTTCCAGGCCGATTTGCGCAATCATGCCGCATATCTTCAGGCCAATATCGACATCGCGGAAGGCGTGAGCCTCAATGCCGGTGTCCGGTATGAAACCGCCAAGCAAACCGTCGTGCCGATCCAGGTGTTTAACGTACCGACGGCATCGTTGGCGGGAACAAACCTCGATCGCGATTACTTCCTGCCGGCTGCAACGCTTACCTGGGAAGTTGCAGACCGGATGCAAATCCGGCTCAATGCCTCGAAGACGATCGCGCGGCCGCAGTTCCGCGAGCTGATTTTTCAGAACTATTTCGATCCCGAAACCAACCGCTCGTTTCGCGGCAATCCGTTGTTGACCGATAGTCAGCTCTACAATGCCGAAGCGCGGTACGAATGGTATTTCGCGCGTGATCAGCGCGTTTCGCTCTCTGGATTTTATAAAAGGATCAAGAATCCGATCGAAACGTTCTCGAGCTTCAACGACAATAATGTCGTCTCGAGCTTTGCTAATGCGCCCGAGGCGACATTATATGGGGCCGAACTCGAACTCCAGAAATACTTCAGCATGAGCGGCGTTGGAACATCCGATTTCTGGCAGTCGCGTCGCGCCGTCTTGATTGCGAACTACACCTACACGACGTCGGACGTGAAGGTCGGGCCGAATGATAGTGTCGCGGTGTTCGGTTCGGCCGCGACCAACGCGAGCGACTTTTTCCGCGATGGCACGCCGCTGACCGGTCAGTCGGATCACCTCATAAACCTGCAACTCGGTCTGGAGGATGAGGATAATCTGTCACAGCAGACCATTCTGATCACGTATGCCAGCGATCGCGTGACGACGCGTGGTGCCTCGCTTCAGCCCGATGTCATCGAAAAGCCCGGGCTCAAGCTCGATTTCGTTGCACGCCAAGGGATCAAGATCGGCGGTGTCGATACCGAGCTGACGTTCGAGGCTCGCAACCTGACGCGCACCAAATATCGCGAAGTCCAGCAGTCCGGCCCGAACAAGATCTTCTTCAACCGCTACGATGTCGGCGCCAGTTTCGAATTGGGGTTGAGCGTCAAATTCTGACACTTCGTTTGGTGAGTGCAGCGTTGCTGCAAGCCAGCGCTCGGAATAGCGCGTCGACGAAGCCCTCGCCGATTTTGATCGGTCGCCTGAAGCGGCGCTGGATCGCATGGCGGGCAGCGTCGTCACGTGTCGCGTTCAGCTGACTGCCGCCGCCGGGCGGCGTTACGGCGTCACTGACCGGTTCGAGATCGACGCGCGCCTGCCGACCGAGCCGGCCGTCATGTTCGGAACGCTTGGCTATTCCTGGAACATCGCGCGCAATGTCGATACGGTCATGTCCCCGGTCCAGATCGACCGCCTCATTCCTGGCGATGCGGTTTCGGCGAGCGCCGGAACCAGTGTTGCGCTCAATCAGCGAACCTCGTTCAATCTGGGGCATGCGCACATTTGGTCGTTCGGCACACAAACCACGACCCGAATGATCGCCAGTAATGCCGCACTTGGTGATCCCCGAAACCAACCGTTCGCGCGACCTTCAGATGGGCCGCTTGCTATTCGCAATTACCTACCGGATTTCGAACAGAGCCACCCTCAACTGGTCGGTCGAAGTCGGTGGCAATGCCGACGCACACGACGTCCGCACGGTGCTGCGCATACCCTGCACGGTCGCACCCAGCCGCTAAGGCAGTTCGATGACATGTGACCAAACACGCGCCGGAGTGCCCGGCTTAAACCAGCGATGGTGCCCAGGAGAGGACTCGAACCTCCACGGCCTTGCGGCCACTGGCACCTGAAGCCAGCGCGTCTACCAATTCCACCACCTGGGCGCAGGGGCGTCTCCACTCTAGGTGAGCGGGATAGCGAGCGCGCGGTTAGCTTTGGCGGGCGGGTGTTGTCAATGGCATGGCTGCACGTTCATGCAGGAGAAAAGTCGCTGTCAAAGCCCATTGCCGCACACCACTGCCGGTCCTTGAGCGCGCGGGCAGCACCTTGTTCGAGCACGACGGCAGAAACCGTGCTTGCCGCGACGCGGTCGCCGTCCTCCATAAGTGCCCGCAAGACAACATCGATGGCATCCTGCACGCGTGCTGTGCGCTCGCTCGCGGACCGATTCTCGGTATCTCCGAGCGCCACAGACAGTGCGGCAACCGCGCCCTGTGTCACCGGCCCTCCTGCTGCACCGTCTGCAACGGCCAGCCCTAGCCGGTGCAGATCGTCGGCCTCCTGGTTCGCAAACGCCTGCGCAGCGGGCATCTGTGCAAGGATAATCTGGATATGTCCCATCGCGAGCATCGCCTGTTCGCGCGCTAGGCTGGCGCTTTCGGGCAATGCCGGCAGGATCACCCCGCCGATCGCGCGGACCACGCTGTTGAGGCGATCTTCGACAGAGGGGTTCATGCGCGGCCTCCTGTGCTGAGTAGTCGCGCCAGTTCGGCGACAAACATCGGTCCTGTCGCGGCAAGGAAGGTCAGCAACACGTCCTGATGGTTGTGCTGTTCGCGCGCCGCACGCATCCCGAGCGCCGAAACGAGAATATAGCTTTTCCACGCGTTGAAGACGGTGAAATAATGCAATTTCGCCCGATCGATCATGTTGCCGCTTGCCGTTTGATACGCCGCAATGAAATCCTCCGGACCATCGAAAATATCGCTGACCCGGAACGCCCCATCGATCTTCGTCCCGAATACGGGCTGAAGCAGCCAGCCAAAATCGGCATGGATATCGCCGATGTACGACATTTCCCAATCGAGTACGGCGGTGATTTGCCCGCTGGCTTCATCGAACAGATAATTGCCGGTGCGGAAATCGCCGTGGACAAGCCGTGGATCGTCGCAATCGGGAACGTTCGCCTCAAGCCACTGCGTCGCCAGCCGCAGCACCGGTTCGCGAACCACCGCATCCTGTTCGAGCAAGGCCTTCCAGAACTGGATCAGCCAGCGTGTTGCCTGTTTTGGATCGGAATCTGGCGCGGCATAGTTTGGTATATCGGCACCCCGCCAATCGAAATTGTGAATGCGCGACAAAAGGTCGAGATATTGCGGCCGGATCAACCCGCGCAGCGGATCGCCGAGAACCGTGCCAAGCCCAGTAACAGACAAAGTAATCGTGCTGGGTTTGGGCGTGCCCGCAACCCACTCCATAATCAGCGCGGGCTGCGGGAAATGATTGGCGTCGGCATCGATCCACACCGGGCGCGGCACTGGCACCACGCCTTCCATCGCGCGCAGGATTTCAAATTCTCGCTGGCGGCTGGTTTCGGTAATGCCTTCAAGCGCGTCCATCCGCAGGACGTAGCGTTTCGCCTCTCCATCCGGCCGGGCAAGCGAAAAGACGAACTGTTCCTTCGACGCCCCTCCCCCAAGCCGCGCCACATTTCCAACCTCTGCACTAGGTTCGTGAAGCGCAAAATATCCCGCGAGCAGTGCCTCAACCGCCGTATCCGATTGCGGCACATAGGGCGGCATCGCCCGCCGCGCCTTTCGCTGTTCGAGAAGCGCTGCCAGATGCGGTTCGGTATCGATCAAATCACTCTCCCTGATTTACCCGAGGTCCGGGGTGGCGCAACCACCACCCCGCCCCTGCTTTAGAACCGCGCCGTAATGTCGATGCCATAGGTCCGCGGCACGCCACGCGTCAGATAATCCTGATAGAATGCGTTGAGGTTCAAACCATAGACGTAATAGAATTTGTTGGTCAGGTTCTTGCCCCACAGGCTGATCGAGTATTTCTCATCGAGCGTATAGGTGGCACGCCCGTTGAACAGCCAGTACCCCGGATTGCCGCACGCAATTTCCGGCGTGGCCTGCAATACCAGGGATCCGGCGCGCGGCTGATCGCATGGCTTCTGGCCATAATCGGCAAAGGGATCGAAAAAATATTTGCCCATATATTGCGCATCGCCGCGCAGGATCAGCTTGCTGCGTTCGCCTTCAAACGCGGTGAGATCGAACCCTGCCGAGAAGGTCGTCTTGGGCGCGTTGGGAAAACGATTGCCGTTAATGTCGAGCGACAGGCTCGAAGGATCGGTCGGATCGACGGTGTTGCCCTTATATTTGGTGTCAAGATAGCCGAACGAAGCGTCGAACCGCAGCGGATCTGCAACCTGCACAGCCAGCTCTGCCTCCATCCCCAGCACCCGGCCATTGGCCGACCGCAGGAATGACGTGGCCCCTATCACCTGAGCGATCTGCTGGTTCGAGTAATCATAGTAGAAACCGGCGACGTTGAGCTGGACGCGGTTATCGGCGAAGCGCGACTTGAGGCCGATTTCATAGGCATTCACCTTTTCCGGCTCGAGGAAGTAGACCTGGCTGATGTCCTGATAAGCAAGGCCGTTGAATGTGCCGGCACGATATCCGCGGCTATAGCTGGCATAGCCCAACACATCGTCGGTGAACTTGTAATCGAGCACCGCACGGCCGCTGAATTCTCCGGTACTGCGCTTCTGATTGACTGCGGGCAACGCGCCGTTGAACGGGAAGCTATAGGGCACAAGGCTGGCGATCGTGCCGGTGCCTGCCAGATCGAACAACAACGTCCGCGCCTTGGAGTATTTCACCTTGTCCCAGGTGTAGCGAAGACCGACCGTAATCGAAAGCGCATCGGTGATTTCATACGCCGCTTCGCCGTAGATCGCGGTCGATGGGCGTGAAATGGTGAAGCGCTGATCGGCAAGGATGGGGCCGAACGGCGGCGCGCCCGCGGCCTGGCACGCGCCTTGCGATGCCGTGCCGCCTGCCGAATTGGTAGTCGCAACGTCGGTCTGGAACGCGATCAGCGACCGGGCGTCGAAGAACCCTGTCGGATTGATGACGATCGGCGCGCAATAGCCGGGGCTGGTCGGTGTCAGCGTCGGATCGACGAGGAATGCCGGGATCGTGCGCAGCGAATTGCCCACGCCGATCGGGATGTTGTTGAAATTCCCGGGAACGCCGAACCCTGTCAGCAATGGGCGGAGGAAGCCGAAAAAATCGGGCTCGTTCTGCGTGTCGATCGTATCCTTGCCGTAATACAGCCCGCCGATCAGTTTCAGCCGGTCGGCATCATAGGTAAAACGCAGATCCTGGTTGAAGTTCTTGCTTTGCGAATTGTAACGGATCGCGCAAATGTCGATTGGCGATCCATCGCAATCGAATGGTGACAGGCGGTATTTGCCATAATCATAACCGGTGATCGACGTGACCGATAATGAGTCGGACAGTTCCACGTCGACCGTGAGCGACAGCCCGCGCGATGACGTGAAATATTCGCCCGCCGTATCGGCCTGCACCTCATTGCGCTTCAATGTCCGGCCGCCAAGTTCGGGGCGCGGAGCGAAACGCGAATAGCCGCCCGCATTGGTCCGGCCCGCAAGATAACCGATGCCATAGGGCAAATCCTGACGCGGATCGTTTTTGGCGTAATACCCCTTCAGGTTGATATCGACCGTATCCGATGGCTTCCAGCGCAGGCTGGCGCGTGCCGCGGTTGAATCGGTCGTGCCGTAATCGAGCCCGTCTGTGGGATTGAAGGTGTATCCATCGCCCTTGCTTCGCGTACCGGCGATGCGGATGCCCAGCTGATCGGGGATCAGCGTCGCTTCGATCGCGCCTTCGAATTTGTAGGTATCGTAATTGGCGTAACCGAGAGTCGCGTTTCCACTGGCGCCGTCAAGATCGGGCTTTTTGGTGATGAAGTTGATCGCACCGCCTGTTGTGTTGCGACCATAGAGCGTGCCCTGCGGCCCGCGCAGCACTTCGACGCGATCGAGATCGTAAAGCTGCTGGCCGTGGCTCGCCCGGAAGCTCTGATAGACTTCATCGACATAGACCCCGACGGGCGACGCCGTGGAGGCCGAAAATTCGTTTGCTACGGAAATGCCGCGCAGCGAGAAATTGGGCTGGGTGGTGCTATACGCCGATGTCACTTGAAGGTTGGGGAGCGTTCCCATCAGGTCGCTGGTTTGCGTCACCCCGCGCGCCTGCAGATCGTCTGCGGAAAAGGCCGAAACCGCCGCAGGCACATCCTGCAAATTCTGTTCGCGTTTTTGCGCGGTAACGATGATTTCGCCAAGGCCCCCATCGTCTTCGGCGGCCTCCTGCGCCATGGCAGGCGTGGCAAGCAGCGCAATCGCCGATGTCGATATGATCAGCATGCGAGTCTGGAATAAAGTCTTCGTTCTCATGGCATTATCCTCTCTGGATGGGTGTTTCAGCGTGATGTCTCACGTCTCGATGGTGAAGGCGTTCGCGGGACTGGCTCCTGCGGTTCGGGTGCGGCGCGCCTCATCGCGAGTCCGCCGGAATATGGCCGGTTTCATTGACGCTGATAACGGTCAGCGCTTCGAGGCTGCGCCCCGCCAGCCGCGTGATCGACGCATAGCCGGGAACGAACCGGGCTTCGTTCTCAAGCCCAAGCGCATGCGCCAGAAGAATGTTGATCGGAAATCCATGCGTGAAAACCGCAACAGGCTCAGAACTGCCGCTGTTTAAAATGACTTCGAATGCAGCCAGGGTTTCGGCACGAAATTGTTTTGCGTCGATACCCAGATACGCAAGCGGTGCTTCAAGAAATCTATGCCACTCCTCAACACCCTTGTCACGGATGGCATCGATGCTGACGTAAGGGCCACCAAGCCGGTCGATCTCCCCCAGTCCGACATGGCTTTCAACCGGCATTCCCAGAGCTGCGGCAAGCGGCGCGGCGGTATCCTGCGCGCGGATCATGCCACTCGAAACGATCTTTCCGATGGGTTCGTTTGCCAGAACGGTCGCGGCACACCGGGCCTGCCGGTGCCCGCGCGCGGTCAATGGCGGGTTGGCACGGCCCGCGGTGGCGGCGACATCGGGTTGCCCGTGGCGGATCAGAATCAGCTGCGTCATGCGGCCATCGCCCGAACAGTGTGAAAGCCGCCATCGACACGCAAATCGATGCCGTTGATCCAGCTGGCCTCAGCGCTCAGCAGAAACGCGATAGCGGCAGCGATTTCCGCTGGTGTTCCGTGCCGTCCGACAAGTCCAGCCGCTGCAGCGATCCGGTCTTCGCCCATCGTCATCCGGAAATCGGTGAGGATCGGCGTTTCGACAGGGCCGGGGCTGACGCCGTTCACGCGGATGCCGCGCGGTTGGCATTGCGCCGATTGCCGCACCACCCAGCGACTGAGCGCGGCCTTCGATACCTCATAAGCCTCCGGGCCGGCCAATTTGGCGGCGTGGTGGGTCAAAGCGCGGAAACCGCCATCGAGCAGCGCATCGAGTGCATCGGCCTGCCAGTCGCAGCGCAATGCGGCGATGCTCGACACCGCAACGATGGCCGCACCCTCGCGCAACTTGGGCAACAGCGCGTCGGTCAATAGCGCCGGGGCAAGACAATTGACCGCCAGCACTATCGCGGCGTCGGCGGTTCCCGGCAGCCCTGCGACATGCGCGATCCCGTCGAGCGGTGCATCGATGCGGCTGGCAGCGTCGGCAATCGCCGCAGGATCGGCAAGATCGCACACCAGATCCGCGCCGTGCCGGTCAAGCCCGATGGCGTCTGCCCCCAGCATCGTCATCAGCGCGGCCCCTATGCCGCTCGCCGTCCCTGTCACCAAAATCCTCATGACCAGCGCACCGGCATTGCGGTCCATCCGGTGAACCAGTTCGACGGCAGCCGTTCGGGCGCGCCAACCAGTTCCGCGCTCGAAATGCGGTCGAAAAACGCTTCGAAAAACAGCCGCGTTTCGAGCCGCGCCAGATGCGCCCCCACGCAAAAATGCGCGCCTTGGCCGAAGCCGATATGCGCATTCGGGCTGCGGTCGACGGTCAATCGGTCGGGGTCGCTGAACTGCCGCTCATCGCGATTGGCGCTGGCAAACCACAGCACCACCTTATCGCCGCTACGCACCGGCGTACCGAACAGATCGAAATCTTCGGCGACCGTGCGCCGCATATGGCCGACCGGTGAAACGTGGCGGCACATGTCTTCGATCATCGGCGCAATCAGGCTTCGGTCGGCTTTGACCCTGCCGAACGCATCGGGCTGGCGCGCCAGTTGCGCAAGGCCGCCTGTCAACAGGAACCGCGTCGTTTCATTGCCCGCAACGGTCAGCA
>JANPIQ010000383.1:0-9212 GCA_031425075.1 Sphingomonadales bacterium | reverse complement strand
GGTCGGCGAGGCGACGAAGCTCGAAACTTCGATCAGCGAAATGTCGGTGAGGAGGGGATACACTGCCTTATCCTCCCCATTTTTCTTGAAACGGGGAGGTGGCAGTCGCGCAGACGACTGACGGAGGGGCATTGGCACCGCTGCCAAGAGGCCGCTCCACCATTTGACGTCTCCGCGTCAAACGGTACCCCTCCCTATCGCAAGAGTGATGGGGAGGATGTAGAAACCCCATCACCACACCGCCCCTTCACGCGCGAACTCCCTAAGCAGATGCTTGGCGATCTGCAGCTGCATGATCTGGCTCGTCCCTTCGTAAATCCGCAAGATGCGCGCATCGCGGAAAAAGCGTTCGGCGGGATATTCGGCGAGATAGCCCGCCCCGCCGTAAATCTGCACGCCGCGATCGGCGACGCGGCCACAGGTTTCGGACGCGAACAGTTTGGCAGTTGCGGCCTTGCGCAAGATATTCTCGCCCTTGTCGGCCCGCGCACAGGCATCGGCGATCATGCATTCGGCGGCGTAAAGCTCTGCCTCCGAGTCTGCCAGCATCGCCTGGATCAGCTGGAAATTCGAGATCGCCTCGCCGAACGCCTTGCGCTCGGTCGCGTAGCGGATTGCGGTATCGAGGATGCGGCGGCCCATGCCCACACTCATCCCCGCGACCGACAGTCGTCCGTTATCGAGGCTCTGCATCGCGATTTGGAAGCCGCGCCCTTCCTCACCACCAACGAGTGCGTCGCCTGGGATGTGGACATCCTCCATGATCACATCGGCGATATGCGCGCCAGATTGGCCCATCTTCTTGTCAGGTTTCCCGATGCTGATCCCCGACGTGCCCATATCGACGATGAACGCCGAAACATGCGCGTTCTTCGCCAGCGCCTCTTTCGACGTCCGCGCCATGATCAGGCCGATTTTGGCGTGGGGTGAGTTGGTGATGTAGCGCTTGGTGCCGTTCAATTTATAGCCATTGCCCTCACGCGCGGCAAAGGTCTGCATCGCGGCGCTGTCACTGCCCGAACCCGGCTCGGTCAGCCCGAAACAGGCAATCTCTCCGCTCGCAATGCGCGGCAGCCAGTGCGCCTTTTGTTCGGGCGTGCCGAAGTTCTTGATCGCACTTCCCGTCATCCCGACGTTGATTGACATCGTGCTGCGATAGGCCGGTGCTGCGTAGCTCAGCTGTTTGACCGTCTCGATATACTGGCTGATGTTCATGCCAGCGCCGCCGAATTCTTCGGGGATGGTGATGCCGAACAGCCCCATCTCGCGCATTTCGGCAAGGATATCGTCGGGGATGCGATCATTGGCGATCACATCCTCTTCCGCAGGGATTAGCCGTTCGCGGACATAGCGGCGCAGCTGATCGATGAAGGCGTCGAAGATTTCGGGGTCCATGCCGGTCATGATAAACTCACTTTCTCATCCTCCCCATCGTTCTTGCGATGGGGAGGGGGACCGCCGCGCGCAGACGCGGGGGTGGAGGGGCTTTTGGTGCCGATGCCCCTCCACCATTCGACGTCTGCGCGTCGAACGGTCCCCCTCCCCATTTCAAGGGAAATGGGGAGCATTTCAAATCGGGTCATAGGGAAACACGTCGCCCGACCGCTCATCGGCGCGTGCGAAGCTGGCCGTGAATGCGGGGAGGAGTTCGTCTGCGATGCTTTCAGGCGTCCAGCCGTCGGTCTTGGTCATCGAACGGACCGGGCGCGGTTTGGAAAACAGCACGATCTCGTTCTTCCTGACCGCAAAGATCTGGTTGGTCACCGCGTGCGACGCATCCGATGCAAGGAACACGACCAGTGGCGCAATCTTGTCGGCACTCATCGTCTTCAGGCGTTCGACGCGCGCCTCTTCTTCGGGCGTTGTCGCCGGGATAGATGCGGTCATCCGGCTCCAAGCGAAAGGCGCGATGCAATTCGACCGCACATTGGCGCGCGCCATGTCGAGCGCGATCGATTGCGAGAGGCCAACGATGCCGAGCTTTGCCGCAGAATAATTCGCCTGGCCGAAATTGCCGATCAGCCCGCTTGTCGAAGTGAAATGAATGAAGCTGCCGCCGCGCTGATCCTTGAAATAGGGCGTCGCTGCCTTCGAGACGTTGAAACAGCCGTTGAGATGAACGTCGATCACCGCGTTCCAGTCCTCATGGCTCATCTTGTGCCAGATACGATCGCGAAGGATGCCAGCATTGTTGATCACTGCGTCGATTTGCCCGAACGCCTTGACCGCATCCTCGATGATCGATGCAGCACCTGCCGGATCGGCAACGCTTGCGCCATTGGCCAGCGCCCGGCCACCCGCCGCCTTGATATCCTCGACCGTCTGCTGTGCGGGGGAAAGATCGGCCCCTTCGCCTTCGCCGCTGGTGCCGAGATCGTTGACCACTACAGCAGCACCGTGCTGCGCGCACAGCAGCGCAATCTCACGTCCGACGCCGCGACCCGCGCCTGTGATCGCTACGACCTTGCCTGCCAGCATCTCACCCATCAGCGCCTCTCCTTGCCGCTTTCCATATGCGCGGCGCAACCGCGCGCAAGTGCCTTAGTCATCGAAGCCGACAAAGGTCGCCGCTTCGGCCACCGACTTGCGTTCCGATACGACCGCGTTGGCCGGAAACTCCTCATCGGGCCAGCCGAGCGCGATGCTCTTGAGGATCACCTGATCGTCGGCGATCCCGGCATGTTCGCGGACGACGGGCGATTGCATGATGCCCTGGCTGTTGATCACGCAGCCGAGCCCGCGCGACCAGGCGGCGTTGACGAGTGCCGTCGCCACCGCGCCGCAATCGAACGCGGTATCGTCGCTATCGGCGAGCACCTTGTCATAGGTGATGATGATGCAGACCGGCGCATCGAACTGGCGGAACCCGCGCAGCACCCAATCCTGACGCGCCTCTGCATCATCGCGCGCAATGCCCATTGCGGAAAATAACTGCTTGGCGACGCCGATTTGGCGTTCGCGGTGCGGTCCGGTGAACGCGCTGCCAGTACGAAACTCGCGCGATTGCGGCACGCCTGCGATCATCCGCTCGGTGTTGCCGCGCCGGATCAGATCAAGCGGTTTGCCCGAGATCACGTAGAAATTCCACGGCTGGGTGTTCATCGAAGATGGCGCACGCATCGCCAGCGCCAATACCTCCTTGATAAGCGCGCGGGGCACCGGATCGGGCTTGTAACCGCGAGCGCTGCGGCGGCTGGTAATGACGTCATCGAAGGTCATGGGCTCTCCCTGTGCCGGTCTGAAAGTCGGTTAGGGAGCGTCAGGCGGTTTTGGAAGTCATGCTTTTGGTGAGGGCGCAATTGCGTCTGGCTCGATCCCTGCGTTGAAGCGTGGCGTCGCGGCCCGTCACGGTTGACAACAGCCTTAGTCCGGCCGGGCACCCGCCGGATACGCCACCTCGATGGCGCCTATGGCCACACTGACCGTTGCGGGTGTCCTGGCGACCACTTCGCCGTCGATTGAAATCTTGAGGCGCGGGCGCGTTTCGAGCTTCATCTGCGTTCCCCGAAATTCGCGCGTTGTGCCGTGGCGCGCGCGGAGTTTGACGATGCTGGCAAACCAGCTCCACCCCAGCCCCCACACGCTTTTGCCTGTGACCGCCTGAATCACGATTTCGCCGCTGTCGATCGACTGGCTTTCGACGAGTTCGACCCCGCCATGATGTGTGCCATTGGCAATCCGCACTTCGGTCGCCCATAATTTGTCGCGGCGGCCATCGTCATGCGTGATCGTCATCCGAAACGGCCGAAATCGCACCGCGCACCAGATCGCCCAGACGAGATAGCCGAATTTCCCCAGATATCGTTTCAGCTTGTGCGGCACTGTCTGACCGATAATCGGCGAAAGGCCGATCGCCGCGGCGTTGACGAAATAATCGCCGTCGATCCGTCCCAGATCGATCCGCTTGCGGCAGCCATTGGCGATAACGTCGATGGCACTGTCGATATTTTGCGGGATGCCCAGCGTGCCTGCAAAGCTGTTCGCTGTGCCCAATGGCACAAAAGCAAACACCGTTTCGGTGCCGACAAAGAAATCAACATTGGATGACAATGTGCCATCGCCGCCGCCAAGAATGACCATCGGGGCGCTGGCAATGGCGTTGCGGATAACAGGCTCGATAGTGTCGGGATTATCGACCGCATGCGCCTGGATCAGGTAGATCCCGGCGGCGGTCAGCTTGCGGCATACATCGTCGAACGCCGCCGCGCCGCTGCGGCTCATCGCATTGACGACAAGGATGGCTTCGCGCGGGAGTGCGGGGTTCGCTGTCATGTCAAGGCGTCGGGAAACCGCACACGTGCGCTCTTTTCATCGATTGCCTGTGCCGTCCAGTGCCCGCCATCAAAAGTAAAGCGCTGGTGATCGGCGCGCTCGAATTCGTCCCCGTTCCAGACGATGACCTGCAATTCCACCTCGTCATTTCTGTAGGCATGGATCCAGTTGAAGCTTTGCAATTCGCTGTTGCGAAGCCGCGTCGAGGTTGCGGTGCCAGCCTGCATAACCAGCACGGATCCGGCATTCTCGACCATCTTGTTTGCCGATTCGGCGTAGGTGCGGTGGAAATGGCCTGCCAGCGCCAGATGGACACCGGCTTCGCACACCGCCTTCGTCGCATCGCGGTGGCGGCCCACAGCCTCGCTCAATTCGCCACCTTCACCGATCGGCATGGCATAAAGCGGATGATGCGTGACAAGGATGCGCGTTTTGGTGGGCGGAACTGCAGAGAAACGGTCGTGCAAAATCGCGATCTGATCGCGATTGATGCGCCCGTCCTTGATTGTGAGCGACCGCGCGGTGTTGAGCCCGAGCACGGCCACGTCATCAGTTTCGATCCAGGGGCACAGATCGCTGCTGATGAGGCGTTTGTAACGGGCAAGCGGCGCGGCGAACCGGCGAACAACATCGTAAAGCGGCACATCATGATTGCCCGGCACGACCAGCGTTGCAAATCCGAGCTCGCGCAGTCTTTGAAGATAGGCTGAGGCCTGGCGGTATTGATCGCGCGTGGCACGTTGCGTCAGATCGCCGCTGATGATGATGAGGTCGGGCTTGCGGTCAGCCAGCCAGCGCTCGGTCGCAGCGACAATCGTGGGATCGTTTGCGCCGAAATGAATGTCGGACAGATGTGCAATGCGGGCCATCGCAGGCTAACCGTTGAGGGCGGGATCGGTTCACGGCCGCTGCAATTGCCAGTTGCGTCGCAGCAAATCTGCGCCGTCGATCCTCGCCAAAGCGAGGTCGACCGCGCTATTCGTTGGTCGTGGTTGCAGTCTCGACCTGACCGGTCTCTACGCGAAAATTCCCGTTAGTACGGGAAACGGTGACAATTTTCCCATTTGCGCCAGTTATCACGGTGTTTTCGCTTGCCAATTTCGGCAGGAAACAGCCGATTTTAATGACAATTCCCGTCGCGGGTGAAACGGGAATTGCTAGATGCTCATTCGGGAATCGGGTGGCACTTGAACGGGACAAGTTGGCTCCGATGTCACCGAAGCGGGCTGCTACTGATTGTGTCTGCTCGACAATGCTGGACGCTGCGATCAGTGTCTGTCTGATGAAGTCATTGTCGCACGCGCAGCCTCTGTCTCAGCCGTTTCTGGCGTGGCTGGCCGTGGCGCTTGCTGGGGTCGCGGCACCGACCCTAGCGATGCTGATACTTGTGGACGCGCCGGCGCCGGCACCGCTGGCCTTGGCTGGCGGCCCGTTACTGGCAGTGGGCATTATGGGCGTTGGCATGATCGCAGCGGCGGCTGCCGGGCGCCTTTGGATCGGCGTCCTTTTTGCTCTGGTGACCGCAGCTGGCCTCCTAATGTTGGCGCGTGCGCTTGGCATGCCACCTCTGCCCCATCCGTTCTCAACCGGGCTGGCCGCTACCGTCGCCAGCTTCAGCTTTGCCGTGCGGGGCACCCTGTTTGCCCGCACCGCATCCGAAAAGGGCTGGTGGATCGCCGTGTTTGTGGTCGCCGGCGAAGCGGCTATGTTGTTAGCAGCTTCGGCTTTGCCGGGTTCGTTGCCGGACTGGCTGCTGGTGGTGTTGCCCGCGCAATGGGCCAGCGTTGCGATCCAGACGGCACTCACTGGAACCGGCACACGCGCGGCCAGTTCAGCCTTGTTAGCCCTTGCAGGCACCGCAGGAGTAACGCTGCTGGTGGCCCGGCTGTGGCCACGCCGTTGGCCTTATGGGTTGATGTTCTCGGCGTGGCTCGGCCTGTCTGCGCTCGTCTGGCACCGGCCCGGCCCGCCCATGCCTCGCGCTGATCTCGCCATCGCTGTTGCACCGGCCGGGCCGATCGCGCCCATCGCCATAGCGCCGCCCGATACCGCAACCACGAGCGCGCTCGTCCGCATCCAGCGCCAGCTCGAAAAATGGCCTGCTGCTGCCGAACCAGACTTTACCCAACGCGCGCGCAACCTGTTGCTGATAGTAGCGGTGGCCGACCTCTACGACACCGAACCGCTGCAATCCCACCTGCCACAGCTGGTGGCAACCGAATTGAAAGCGCGCCTGCCTGCCGATCAACGCGCCGCCATCCTCGCCACCATTGCCGCAGATCCCGCAGCGGGCAGCGTCGCCGCTCGTGAAACCTTGCCGGTGTTGGGCCTACCGGCCAATGTCGGGGACGAAGCACCAGTACGGAACCGGATGGGGCTTTATGCAACGCGGCTCAACGGATAATAGCCTGCACCGAGCGGGATGCACCTAAACCCGTTAGTCATTGAGCAAAATCGGTCATTGTAGCTTAAACGCCGATCGCCAACATTGCTGCCGTTCTACTGTGGCTAGGCTGCTAGCAGAACCGGCCGTCCGCTCAGCCGTCCGCCAAGTCTGAAACAGGCCCGCAAGGAGAATTGCAGGGAGCCAGATCATCGGATCGGAACTAGAGGGGATATTTGCAACAGTCATCACCCCTGTCAAAATCAAACCACCGCTTGGAAAAACGATCCGAAGCACAGGAGAGAATATGCAGTTCAACAGTAAGACCGCCGTAATCACCGGCGGCGCCACCGGCATAGGATTGGCCTTGGCCAAGCAAATGGGCGCGGCCGGCGCGCGGATTATCCTGTTCGAACCGCGCGAGGCGGTGCTGCGCGAAGCGGTTGATGCGCTCACAACGCAGGGCATTGACGCCAATTATTTTGTAGGTGACGTTACCGACGCCCATGCCGTGGAGGCGCTGGCCGACTTCGCATGGGCCCAAAATGGCCGGGGCGATATCATCGTCAACAACGCTGGGGCCGGAGGCCCGCGCGGTGGCTTGCTGACCACCGATTTAGTGGAGGCGCGGGCGCTATATGATACCAACTTTTGGGGCGTGTGGCACGGGATACAGTCCTTTGGAAAACGTTACCGCGCCGACGGCCTCCCCGCCGCCATCTATACCACAGCATCCGAAAACGCCCTGTTCAACGCGTTGCCTTCAGGCGGCGGTGCTTATGTCTCGGGCAAACATGCAGTCTTCGGCTTAATGGATGTGCTGCGCCGCGAAGTGGCGACCAAAGCCGATATGGCCAATATCGAACTGGGTGTCATCATTCCCGGCTGGGTTGCAACCCCGCTGTCGCGCCACATGGGCATGGATGCAAACACCTTCGCCGCCACGATCTTCGCGCAGATGCAGGCGGGTACCTATTATCTCGTCAGCCACGCTTATAATATTGTGCGCCTGCACGAACGGCTTGACGAACTGGAAGCCGCTTATGCCCGCTACGCCCCGCGCTATGAAGGGGACGAGGAATTTGATGTGCAGCTTTACTTGCAGCGAACGGCCACGGCGAAGAATGCGGGTTGAGGAAGGTGGCGGAGGCGGGCGTGCATTTTCGAAGATTGGTTTCCCAATAGCGGTCTTCAAGCTCGTCTTCTCGTAAAGACTAATGTTTCTGGGAAGGAGAACGGCGGCTTGTCGCCAATATGGCGGACATCCTGCGCCGCTCGGTCGCTTTCCGAAAGTGGTTCCTCGTTCAGGCTTCAATTTTCAGCTTGAGTGGTTGATCACTAGCCAGCCGGTTGTAGATGTCTTCACGCGCGACTTGCTCGCCACGCTCAACTAAGGATAAGCCGGTGAAAAGACGCACAGTCCTTGCTGCCGCGCCGCTCGCCGCGAGCAGCCTCGCTCTTGCGCGCACGGCCTCCGCGCAAACCGCCGGGGCCGCCCCGCCGCTCAATTCGGCTCTGCCCGCCACACAATATTTCCCCGACGTCAACGCGGGGGACCGCCCTGTTGGCGCAAGCTTCGCCACGCGATCCGAAGTGTTCGGCCGCAACGGCGCCGCGGCGACCTCGCATCCGCTCGGAACGCTCGTCGGAATCGAGATCCTCAAGAAAGGCGGATCGGCGATCAACGCCGCGCTCGGCTTCCTCGAGCCCACCGCCAACGGCATCGGCGGCGACCTGTATGCGATGCTGTGGGACCCTGCCACGACGCGCGTCGTCGGCATCGCAGGTTCGGGAAAGTCGCCGCGCGGGCTCGGCCTCGACATCGTGCGCCGCCGGGCGAAGGCAGGCGTGCTGCCGGCCTATGGCGCGGTGACGGTAACCGTGCCGGGGACCGTCGACGCATGGTGGCGGCTCCGCCAGCGCTACGGCAAGTTGCGCTGGGCCGAACTGTTCGAGCCCGCCATTGCTTATGCCGAAGGCGGCGTACCGCTTTCTCCCGTCGTCGCTTATTATATGAACCGGGCAATGGCGAACTTCGCCGCGCCCGGGCGCGGGATCGAGGAAGTCGCCAATGCGCAGGCGACCTATGCGTCGGGAGGGCGTGCGCAAGCAGGCGAGATCTTCCGCAATCGCGACCTTGCCCAGACGTACCGCCTGATCGCGCAGGGCGGCCGCGACGTATTTTACGAAGGTGACATCGCGCGCACGATCGAGGCGTATTTCAAGCGCATCGGCGGCTGGATGACCCGCGCTGACCTCGCCGCGCACCAATCCGCGTGGAGCACACCCGCGACCACCAATTATCGTGGTGTCGATGTCCACGCGATTGCCGAAAATACGCAGGGGCTGGCGACACTGCAGATGCTCAACATGCTCGAGCTCTTCGACATGTAAGGCGCAGGTTTCCAGACGCCCTTGGGGATCCATCTCGGCGCCTAGGTCAAACGCTTAGCCTATGAGGATCGCGCGCGCTGGTATGGCGATCCCAACTTCTCGAAGATGCCCGTCGACTGGCTGATTTCGAAGGCCTATGCGGAAGAACGGGCCAAGCTGATCC
>JANPIQ010000382.1:0-6855 GCA_031425075.1 Sphingomonadales bacterium | reverse complement strand
CTGCCCGGGGCCGGTATAGGCGAGATCGCCGTGGAAATCGGAAGCCTCATGATCGCCATCGGCAACGACGCGATGCACCGGCAGATCATATTTGCGCGCGAAATCCAAATCGCGTTGATCATGCGCGGGGCAGCCGAAGATCGCGCCGGTGCCATACTCCATCAGCACGAAATTGGCGACATACACAGGCAAATGGATCGCAGGATCGAGCGGGTGTTCGACGCTCAGCCCGGTGTTGAACCCCAGCTTTTCGGCGGTTTCGATTTCGGCTGCGGTTGTCCCGCCCTTGCGGCAATGCGCGATGAAATCCTGCAATCGCGGGGCATTGGCGGCCAATTCGGCGGCGATCGGATGCTCGGCCGCAATCGCGACGAAGCTCGCGCCGAACATCGTGTCGGGGCGCGTCGTGAACACATCGATACTGTCGTGCGATCCGACGAGGCGGAAACTGCATTTCAAGCCTTTCGACTTGCCGATCCAGTTTTCCTGCATCGTCCGGACCTTGTCGGGCCATTTGTCGAGACCGCCCAGCCCTTCGAGCAATTCTTCGGCAAAATCGGTGATCTTCAAAAACCACTGGTTAAGCTTTTTCTTCTCAACGAGCGCGCCCGAACGCCAGCCGCGCCCGTCGATCACCTGTTCGTTGGCGAGAACGGTCATATCGACCGGATCCCAATTGACGCTCGATTCCTTGCGGTAAACAAGGCCGGCTTTCAAGAAATCGAGGAACAGCGCCTGTTCATGCCCGTAATACTCAGGTTCGCAGGTCGATAATTCACGCGTCCAGTCGATCGCGAGGCCGAGCCGCTTCAGCTGCGCGCGCATCGCATCGATATTGGCGCGGGTCCATGCGCCGGGGTGGACGCCTTTTTCTATCGCGGCGTTTTCGGCGGGCATCCCGAACGCGTCCCACCCCATCGGGTGGAGCACGGCATGCCCCGTCATCGCTTTGAAGCGCGCAACCACATCGCCCATCGTGTAATTTCGGACATGGCCCATGTGAATCCGCCCGCTAGGGTAGGGAAACATCTCGAGCACGTAGGATTTGGGACGCGGATCGGCGGCAGGTGGCGCGTTGAAAATGGCCGCTGCGTCCCAGGCCTTTTGCCATTTGGGATCGGCTGCAAACGGATTGAAACGGGAAGACATAGGTCTGTTCACGTCCGGTTTTCGTCATTCCCGCGAAGGCGGGAATCTATGAACACCGGCTTGCCCAGCCTTGCCGCACAGCGTCCATGGGTTCCCGCCTTCGCGGGAATGACGTGAGTGTTAGCCGCCGATAGCGTTGCGGCGCAGGTCGCGCGCCTTGGTCAGGATGATTTCCTCGAGTTTCTGGACCGTGGCGGCTTGCACCGGTGCATCGACCCATTGCCCGCTTTGCGACACCTGACGGCTGGCGGCAACGCGCAGCGCATCGGCACGCAGATCCTGATCGAGGATCGACACGGTAAGCTTCATCCGCTCGGTAGGCGTCGATGGATTGGCATACCAGTCGGTCACGATCACCCCGCCATTGGCATCGGCCTGGACCAGCGGCATGAAGCTGACGGTATCAAGCGAGGCGCGCCACAGATAGGCGTTGACGCCGATCTGCGTGACCTTCGAAGCGGCAAGATCGACCTTGCGCGGGCCATCATCGTCATTACCGCCGCCGAACACAGAGCATCCCGAAAGCGTGAGCCCGATCGCAGCAAAAGCACAAAGGAGAAGTGAACGCGCCATCAATAACCCCGGCAGTTTCAGAAAAGCTGCCCGCGCGTTAGACCGATGACGCATCAGCCGCAAGCATTTCGCACAGACGGGCGCTTGCGGGCTGTTGACTCCATGTCACACTTTGCAAGGATTCGGAATTGCCGGTCTGGCAATCGGCTGCGCATGTGTCTATTTCTTCATAAATAAGGGAGTGACTCGTACCGATGGACGCGCGGCGCGGCATTTTGGCAGGACTGGGGGCAACGGCAATCGCCGTGCTCGCATTTGCCATGCCTGCTGCAGGCGCGCCCGATCCCCGGATGCGCGGCCTGATCGCCGATGCGCGTTCGGGCTTTGGCACCTTCACTCCCGCATCGGCCGATCCAAGGCTCGCAGCCGCGCTGTCGCGTGCGGGGCTACCATCGAGCCAGCTACGGTTTACTCCGGTGGCGGCAATCGGGAAAAATCGTGCAGTGACCGTTGCGGTCAGGGCGCGCCGTGCCACAGGAACCGTTACGGCATTGCCCGCAGTCGCGACGACATCAGTCGGGGTGGCGCCTGTGGCTTATGATCTGGGCGTCGGCGTCGGATGGAAACGGTTCGCGCTCACAGGCGATGTGCGGCGCGTCGATACCGCGCTCGCCCCTGGCGGCCGCAAGGGCGCCGATGTCGCAATCAGCTACACTGCGCCCAAATGGAGCACGCGCGTTCAGGTGGCGGCAGATCGTCCGGTGGGCAACGTGCCCCGCACGATTGTCGGCGGCGATTCGGTATCGCTTGATGTGGGTGGCGCGTATCGCATCACCCGCAACCTCGATGTAACGGCGGGCGTGCGGTACCGGTCCGAACGCAATCGGCTCGATAGGATCGAAGACAATCGCCGTGACAGCCAAGCGGTGTATGTGGGCACGGCATTCCGCTTTTAAGCGATGAATGCGCCGATCGCGGCCCAACCGTAAATCCCGAATGAAGACAGGCCTTGCGCCTGTTTTTTCGACATTCCGCCCAGAGCAATCACAGGCACGCGGCTGCCGCGTGCAATCATTGCGAACCGGACACGGCCGAGCGGTCGGGCACCTGGATGCGACCGCGTCGCAAATACCGGCGATACAAACACCAACCGTGCGCCCGCACGTTCGGCAGCGATCCGTTCGCGGATCGAATGGACCGGCGCAGTGATGCAGCCGCGGTGGCGGCCATGCGTGATGCCGCCTATGGTCAGCATATGGCCGCCACGCCGCGCGGCGATCGCCACCCTGCGCAGCAGGGCGTCACGTTTGGCTTTCCCCAGACTGTAATGCCGGAACACGATCCCCGAACGCTTTGGCAGCTTTGCTATCGCATCGAACAGCGCCTCCCCCATCCGCTCGTCGGTCATCAACCAGATCCTTGGAAAATCGTTGCGTGGCAAAGCAGGCTGGCATCGTTGCATCGGCTCTCTATAGGGGCGCGGTGCTTACCAACGCAAAATCCAGACTGACGGAAATTTCCGATCGCATCGCCAAAGCGGCAAAGCTGGCATCGCGCGATCCTGCGGCAATCACGCTGATCGCGGTCTCCAAAACGCAAGATGGCGATGCCATCTGCGCGCTGATCGATGCGGGCCAGACGTGTTTCGGTGAAAACCGGGTGCAGGAGGCCGAGGGCAAATGGCCTGCGCTGATTGCCGAACACCCCGGCATCGCGTTGCACCATATCGGCCAGTTGCAATCGAACAAGGCTGAAGACGCGGTGCGGCTGTTCGATGCGATCCATGGCGTCGATCGCGCGTCGCTGGTGACAGCGATTTCGCGGGCGCAGGACAAGATCGGCAAACGCCCGCGCTGCTTCATCCAGGTCAATATCGGCGAAGAGGCGCAAAAAGGCGGCTGTGCTATCGGCGATCTGCCGCAATTGCTCAAAGACGCACACAACGCCGGGCTCGATCTTGCCGGGTTGATGGCCATCCCGCCGGCCGATACCGAAGCCGCCCCATATTTTGCGCTGCTTGCCAAAATTGCGTCCGATCATGGGCTGACCGGGTTGAGCATGGGGATGTCGAGCGATTTTGAAAGCGCAGTGATGCTGGGTGCGAGCCATGTTCGCGTTGGCAGCGCGTTATTCGGGGAGCGTGTATGAAGTTCGAAGGCGTGATTTTCGATTTTGACGGCGTGCTGATCGAAAGCGAATATGTCAGCAATTTGCAACTGGCAGCGACGCTGACGCGGCTTGGCTACCCGACGCGGATCGAGGACGCGCTCGCCAACTTCGTGGGTCTGGGCGGCAGCGATTTTCATGACGCGGTTGAATCATGGATCGGCGGCCCGATTCCGCAGGCGTTTCACGATGATCGCCACGCCGAAGATGCACGCGTGATGGCCGAAGGTCTCGATGCCGTTGCAGGGGCAGTGGCGTTCGTGCGCAGCCTGCCTGCCGGTTTGCCCGTCGCGATCGCATCGTCATCGACCAGCCACTGGATCGGCACGCATCTCGATCATATCGGCCTGCGCGATATATTCGGTCCGCATATCTATTCGGGGCGCGAACATGTGACACGCGGCAAGCCAGCGCCCGATATTTACCTCCACGCAGCAGATGCACTTGGGGTCGATATCGCAAGCGCCCTGATTATCGAGGATTCGCCGGTGGGTGCGACGGGCGCGGTTGCTTCGGGCGCGTTTGTCATCGGGCTGGCAGCGGGCCGGCATTGTGGTGATGGTCATGATGCGCTGCTGGCTGGCAAGGGTGTCCACGCGGTTGCGCACAGTTTTGCCGACGTGGCCGCCATTATGACGTCAGAATAATCCCGGCACCTCGCGCTGCGCGACTGTCGGCACGGTAGGCGTCAGCAGGACGGGCGGCGGAATGCGGCCCACAGATTGCGACACTTGGCCCGCCGGGATCGGCGTGCAGCTGCGCCCTGCCAGGAAATCGAGCGCTGAGCGTATCGAGGCCTCTTGTGGATCGCCCAGCGGACGGGTGAAGTCATCGGTCGCCTGGCAACTGGCCTGCACAGCCGATGCCAACCCATTGAAATACGCATCCGAATTGGCTGAATTGCGCGATGAAAACGCCACAATGCGCAGCCTGTCATCGCACGCCGCGCGATCGACCGCGATCTGGCCGACGGGCTTTCCAAAGGTGTTGGCCCCGATCAGCGCAAGGTTGGCACCGAAATAAGGAATGAAGCTGTTGATGACGAGCTCGCTTGCCGATGCGGTCGATCCAGTGCCGATAAAGGCAAGCTTCACCGGCGATACCGACTGCGACAGCGGATTGAAGCGTCTCGTTTCGTTGTTGCCCGATTGCGAAGGCCGGAATGCAGTGATCGCAAAAATCTCGTTTCGCCCGCGATTGCCGCCCAGAAGATCGCCCATCAATTCGGCGGTGGAAACCAGCCCGCCGCCATTGTAACGGAAATCGATGATGAACTGGCTGATCCCGGCGGCGCGAAACTGATCGAACGCAGCGCGCAGTTGCGGATCGGCCGATGAAATGAAGGTCCGCAGGTTTAGGTAACCGATCTGTTGGCCATTGTCGGTCAGGACGCGGCTTCCATAGCGGCTCGATACCGGCGTCAGGTTAAATTCGGCTTTGGTGACGGTCAGATCGCGTGTTCCGGTTGCATCGGTAATCCGCAGCACGCGCGTTGTGCCGGCGGTGCTGGGGCCGAGCGCAGCGGTTACTCCTTCTGTGCCTTCTGCCGCAATGATGTCGCTCACGCTGCGCAGGTTTGCCGCACTCGTCCCGATAGCGACAATGTCTGCGCCGCGATCGATTCCGGCGGCGAGTGCCGGCGCGCCTTCGAACGCCTCGACAACAAGACTGCGCCGCGTGGCCGCATCGGTTTGCAGCCGGATTCCGAAGCCTGCGGTCGCACCCGACGCGTTGAAGGCATTTTCTTCAGCAATCGATGTCACGAAGGTGAAAAACCGATCGCGCCCTTGCGATCGTGCGGTCGCGGTCAGGAAGTCGATATAGGCCTGCACACTGGCAAACGGCGTCGGATCGGGATTGGCGGGCAGCGTTTCAGGGAACAGATAATTGCTGTTGATCGATGAGAACGCAAAATCCTGACGGCTGCGCAGGCTGCACGTGCTCGCCGATGATGGCGGCGTGGGGCTGACGCCGGTCACAGGTCCGCCCCCACCTGCGCTGCCTCCGCCGGCACCGCCCGATCCGCCGCCGCCGCATGCCGCCAGCAGAGCGGCGAGCGACAGCGTTGAAACAGCTTTGCGTATCGCCAACCGCATCTGGAACGTCCTTGTCATCACGCGGCAGCATCGCGCGCCGCGCCCGTGATAGCAACCCGCGCTGAACCCATGCTGACAGCTCAGCCGCGCAATTCGGCCCCCAGCTTTGCCGCAGCGGCAACGATCCGGTCTGAAATGGCCTTCAAGCCTGCATCGTCAAAACTTTTTTCGACCGGCTGGAGCGTGACTTCGACGGCAAGACTGATCTCGCCATCGGGCACCCCGCTTCCTGCAAATCGGTCGAACAGCCGGACTGCCGATATTGCTGATTTGTCCGCCCCCCGGATGGCGCGGACCAGATCGCCTGCGGGCACAGTGTCTGCCACAAGAAACGCAAAATCGCGCGTCACAGACTGAAGCGGCGGCGGCGCGTAAGCGGGGCGCATGAAGCCCGTTTGCGCGCGCTTGGCCGGTATCGCATCGAGGGCGAGGCTGCCTGCAATCACGGGTCCGTCGATCCCGAATGCCTTGGCGACCTGCGGATGGATGATGCCGAAGCTCGCCAGCTGGTTTTTGGGGCCTAGCCGGAGCGTTGCCGATTGCCCAGGATGATAGACAGCGCCGGCATCGCCCATCGTTTGCAGATTGCCGACAGGCGCGCCGCCAGCCTCGAGCAGCACAAGGCAGATCGCCTTGGCATCGAACGCTGTGAACCCCTGCGCCTTGCCGGTTTGCCAGTTGCGCGCGACGGCATCGCCAGCCAGCACGAAGGTCAGGCCGGGATGTTCGCCACTGCTGAGATAGCGGCGGCCGACTTCGAATAGCCGCACGCTCGTTGCTCCGCGATCGAGATTGCGTTGCACAGCCGACATCAATCCGGGGAGCAGCGAAGGGCGCATGACCTTCAGATCTTCGCTGATCGGATTGGCGAGCGTCCACGCGCCGCCGCCGACTGCTGCGGCGTCCTTCTCCGAAATGAACGACCAGGTGA
>JANPIQ010000381.1:0-2721 GCA_031425075.1 Sphingomonadales bacterium | reverse complement strand
CACCGCGATAGCGGCCAATGACGTGCTGCTTATGAACCTCGATAGCTGCGTAAGCATCACAGAGTTGAGCGGCCTGATCATCGTACGGCGGACCGGCTGATGGCGGTTGCTTTTCGCGCGGCGGGAACGTCATCGGGATTTGGCGGTGCACCGACTGTGGGCATTCCTGCGGGCACGGTGGTTGGCGATCTGCTGCTGCTGATCGTCACGTCACGCAATCAGGCGATCACGACACCTTCGGGCTACACCGCTGTTGCCGGGGCAACGGCGAACAGTGCCGCCGATGGCACCGGGAATGCCACGCGCATTCAGGCCTATTACCGGATCGCAGACGGGTCCGAAGCCAGCTTTTCGGTTGCCGATAGCGGCGATTACACGGTTGCGCGGCTGTTCGGGTTCTCTGGTGCCGATACCTCCACGCCGTTCAACGTGGTCGCTGCCGACACACAGGCCGGTGCGGCCAGCACGACCGTAACCCTCCCGAGCGTGACGACCACTGTTGATGATTGCCTGATCGTTTTGGCCATCGGCCATGGCATCGACAGCACAGCGGCGCAGGTGAGCGGTTACACCAATGCCAGCCTGACTGGCATCACCGAAGTGATGGACACCGGCAGTGACAGTTTCAGCGGTGGCGGACTTGCCGTTGCCTATGGGCAGTCAGGCGCGGCGGGAGCCATTGGCAGCACAACGGCGACGATTGCAAATTCGTGGCACAGCCGCCTGACACTTGCGTTGCAGCCTGCGGTGTCAGCTCCCGTCGTGCACGCATGGGGAGGGATTATCGGATGATGTCCCGGCCCCCAGCGCAGTTTGATTCACACATGTTTGAGGTGTTGCCGTGAAACCTTTCGCGATCCTGACCGCAGGTGCGCTGGCGGGGCCGGTGACGATCGAGCTGCTCGGTTACCATGTTCCGGTGCTGTCGGCGGCGCTGTCGCTGGCGGGCGTGGTGCTGGCGTCGCTGATCGCACCGCCGCCCACGCGGCCGCTGTCGATCATCCAGCGGGTGGCGCTGGTCGCTTTGCTGTCGATCCTGATGCTGGCGATCGTGATCACCGATCCCGAACGATCGATCCTGATGACGACGTGCTGGGCGATCGGGCTTGGTTACGCGGGCCTGCCGATCATCGCGAAGATCAGGAACGCGATCCTCGGGCGCGCGGACGGACTCGTAAACCCCCTTTCAACGACGCTTAAGGATAGCGAAAATGTCGATTTATGAAGTCGCGATCAGTCTGCTGATCATCGCGAGCATCGCGGCGGTGTTCGTGATCACGCGGCGAGACGCGGCGCGTGAGGCGCGCGAGAACCCGGTCAGCACCAAGCAACTCGATTCGGACATCTCGACGCTGAAAGGCGACGTCCGCGTGCTGCGCAAAGACGTCGATCGCATGTGCGAAGAGATGAAGGAGGCCCCGACCAAGGCCGATATCGCCAAGCTCGAGGAGCGGATCGCAGGCATCGGCGGGCACATCCAGAATGTTGATGAGGCCGTGGTGCGGATCGAACACATCCTGCTGACGGGGGCTTACGCCGCCGCCATGGCCCCAGCGCAACCCGTTCGGAGGCCACGCAAATGACCAGCACCTATGGCGAACTCCATGCCTCTGCCGTCCGGCTCAAGATTTTGCAGCTGCTGCGCAAGTCGGGCGTGTCGATCAATCACGAGTCGCTTGCGGTTGCGCTGGCGAGCATGGGCATCCGCATCTCGCAGGATCAGGCGCGTGGTGAGCTCGCCTGGTTAAGCGACATGCGCTGCGTGACGACGATGCAAGTCGGGCATCTGCTCGTCGGCGAGATCACCGACAAGGGCAATGACGTCGCCAAGGGGTTGAGCCACGTTCCCGGCATCGATCTCCACGTCCCGGGGGCGGGGCTTTAGGCTGTGCGCAAACCGCGTCGCCCCCGGCATCAGCCATCGACAATCGACCGGCTCGATCCCGAAGTCCGCGACCTCATCCACGAGCTGCGGATCGACAAGGGTTGGCACATTGACGAGATCCGCGATCAGCTGATCAAGCTGGGGCAAGGCCATGTCTCACGGTCGGCGCTGGGGCGGCATTTCCGGTCGATCGACGATGTCGCGAGCGAGACGCAAGAGGCCACGATCTACGCACAGGCGCTCGCCACTGAAACGGCCACTGCCGACGCGGGCAAACTGCTCGATATGAACGCCCAGCTGTTGAGCACCAACATGTTCAAGCTGATGATCGCTGCGAAAGACGGCGAAGGCATCCAGCTCGGCACCAAGGAGACCAAGGAGTTTTCGGAAGCGCTGCGCAACATCGCCGGGATGCGAAGGACGCAGCTCGATACGCTTGAGAAGGCAGAAAAGCGCGGTGAGGAGCGGGAGCGCAAGAAGGCCGCCGAAAATGCAACCAAGGTGGCGCGCGCCAAGGGGCTGTCGAAAGAGACGGTCGATGCCATCCGCTTTGCGGTGCTGGGCAGTGACGCATGATCATCGAGACGATCGAGGCCGAAGAGTGCGCCGCCAACCGTGCGGCAACCGAGGAGGTGTTCGCAAAGCTGCCCAAAGGCGATCTGCTGCTCGGGTACCAGGGGCACGTGGTCGATCGGCTGTTCGCAGGCGTTTCGCTCTACGCGATCGACAAGTCGCGCCGGATCGGGCTGACCTGGGGCGTCGCCGCGTTCGCAGCGTTGAAGGCCGCAAGCGCGATGGCCGCAGGCGGGCAGAACATCTGGTACATGGGTTACGAC
>JANPIQ010000380.1:0-6669 GCA_031425075.1 Sphingomonadales bacterium | reverse complement strand
ACGGGATCGAGGCGACCGCGATCAACACCAATCTTGAAGCCGCGCACGAAATCGCGCGGCAATTGCGGTTGCGCGACATGGCCGGGCTGGTCGTGATCGATTTTATCGACATGGAGAATAATTCGAACGTCCGCAAAGTCGAAAAGACGATGAAAGCGGCACTGGCCAATGATCGTGCGCGGATTCAGGTCGGGCGGATTTCGAGCTTCGGGTTGATGGAAATGAGCCGTCAGCGGCTGCGCACCGGCGTGCTCGAGGCGTCGACACGGACCTGTCCGCATTGCGAAGGGACAGGGCTGGTCCGCACGGCATCGTCATCGGCGCTGTCGGCGCTGCGAATGCTCGAGGAAGAGGCGGCGCGCGGGGCAGGCAGCCGACTGACGCTCCGCGCGAGCCAGGAAGCCACGGTCTATGTCCTCAACCGCAAGCGCGGTGAAATTGCGGCGATCGAGGACCGCTATGGCGTCGGGATCGACATTCTTCCCGATGGCGAGACCGAAGGCGCGCGGATGATTGTCGAGGCGAGCGGCCCGCCGCCCGCTTTCCGCCCCGCAATCGTACAACTGCCGATCGACGAAGAAGAAGATGACGATCTCGATCTCGATCTGGATATCGAAGACGAAGCCGAAGAGGAGTTCATCGAAACGCGCGGTCGCGGCGATCGCGGCGATCGCAGCGAGCGTCCCGAAGGCGAAGGCGATAGCGAAGCCCGTCGTGGACGGCGTTCCCGCCGCCGCCGTGGCCGTCGTTCGGGTCGTCGTGAAGATGGTGAGGCAGTCGAAGGCGAAGCGCCTCTCGACGATGCAGCTGGAACTGGAACTGCCGCCGAAACTGCCGATGGTGCAACAGAAACAGCGCCAGCCGCTGAAGGCGAAAGCGAAGAGGGCGCCCGCAAACGACGTGGCCGTCGCGGTCGTCGCGGCGGGCGCAACCGCCGTGACGATGCGCCGCTGGCCGAAGCCGACGCAGTTGGAGAACCCGGTACCGAAGCGGTCGTCGAAGAAGAAGACGGCGCCGAAGTCGCGGCCAATGCGGACATCGCGCCGGTTTTGCCCGTCAAGCGCACACGCCGGAAAAAGGCTGATGCTTCGGCTGATGTTGCCCCGGCAGACCTTGTCGCAGACGTCGAGCCTGAAGCGGTCGCCCCCAAGCGCCGCACGCGGAAAAAGGCTGCCGAAGCAGCGACAGTCGACGCTGTGCCAGCCGAATCTAAGGCAGCCGAATCTAAGGCAGCCGACTCTGGGCCAGCCGAACCTGTCGCCGAGGTACTTGCCGAGGACATGGGCGAAGCACCCCCTGTGGCACCTGCAAAGCCCAAGCGAGCATCGCGTGCGAAAAAGGCGGTCGAGCCAGAATCCACTGACGCGCCAGTCGCTGACGCAGCTGTCAAAGCGGTACCTGCTGAAGTACCTGACGCTACGGCGGAAGAACCCGCAGGCGAGCCACGCCGCGGCTGGTGGCAACGGACGTTCGGGGCCGGTGAATAGCCGCGTGCGCTTCATCTGGCGTTCAGCCGTGGCGCGCGAAGCTGCACGTCATGGTTGAACTCCGCATTGTGTCACGTCGCGTCATGCGGAGCCTTGTCGTCGGCCTTGCGATGGTCGTTGCGCTGGTTCAGCCTGCGCACGCGCAATCGATCCTCCGCGATGCCGAAACTGAGGCGTTGCTCGAGGAAATGTCGGCGCCGCTGATCAAGGCGGCAGGGCTTAATCCGCGCAATGTGCGGATGGTGCTGATCAACGATGCGTCGATCAATGCGTTCGCGACCGCAGGGCAGGCGGTCTATATGCATTCGGGGCTGATCGTGGCCGCGTCGAATGCCAATGAAGTCCAGGGCGTCATCGCGCACGAGCTTGGCCATGTTGCAGGCGGGCATTCGATCCGGATCGGCGATGGCATCAAGACCGCGACCGGGATCACTTTGCTCAGCCTGTTGCTCGGGGCTGCCGCGATTGCGGCCGGCGCTGGTGAAGCAGGGGCTGCGGTGCTGGCCGGCGGCCAGCAGGCGGCGCTGGGCAGGTTCCTGGCGTTCAACCGCGAACAGGAATCGATGACCGACCAGATGGGGCGGCGCTATCTCGCTGCCGCCGGCATCAGCGGAAAAGGTTCGATCGCCTTTTTCAAGCGGCTTCTCGGCCTCGAATTCCGCCTCGCGATCCCGCAGGAAAATAGTTACGCACGCACCCACCCGCTGTCGGGCGAACGCATTGCGATCTTGCAAGAGGCGTATCAGGCCGATCCGGCGTGGGATACCCCGACCGACCCTGCGCTCGAGGCGAAGTTCCAGCGCGTGAGAGCGAAGCTCAAGGGCTTCGTCAATCCCCCGCAACAGACACTGCGCGATTATCCGCCGGCCGACACCTCGATCCCGGGGCACTATGCGCGCGCTTATGCGTGGCACCGGTCGGCTTATCCTGACAAGGCGATCGCCGAAACCGATGCGCTGCTGAAAAAAATGCCCGGTGACCCTTATTTCCTCGAGCTCAAGGGGCAGGTGCTCCTTGAATCGGGGAGGCCTGCCGAAGCCTTGCCCCTGCTGCGCGAGGCGGTTGTCAAAACCAATGCCCAGCCGCTCATTGCCTCGCTGTTCGGTCATGCGCTGATCGCCACCGAAGATTCGACCAATTTTGCCGAGGCCGCCAAAATCCTGAAGGCGTCGGTGGCCAAGGACAATGAAAATCCGTTCGCATGGTATCAGCTTGGTGTGGTTTACGATCGCACCGGTGACAGCCCGCGTGCCGCGATGGCAAGTGCCGAACGGTTCCAGCTCGAAGGCCGATCCAAACTTGCGCTTGCCAATGCAGAAATGGCCGTGCGCACGTTGCCGCAGGGCACGCCCGACTGGATCCGCGCTCAGGATATTGCGCTTGTGGCGCGCGAATCGGTGGCACAAGAAAAGAAAAAGCGGTGAGGCGGCGTGACGTTGTGATCGGGGGACTGGCGATGCTGCTCGGGGCGGCAGGTGCTGTTGTTGCGGCCAATGTTTCCAGCCCGCCTGTCGCGGCCACCGACAAGGCAGCAATCGAAAAGATCGTTCGCGATTATATCCTCGCAAACCCCGAAATCCTGCCCGAAGCGATGAAGAATCTGGAAGCCCGCGAAGGCGCCAGGGCGGTTTCGACCCATCGCAAGGCTTTGGAAACGCCGTTTGGCACCGCGTGGGAAGGGGCTGCCGACGCCGACGTCACGGTTGTCCAGTTTTTCGATTATAACTGCGGATATTGCCGCGCGGCGCGGGCCGATATCGACAAATTGCTGGTCGAAGACCGCAAGCTTCGTGTTGTTTATCGCGAAGTCCCGATCCTGGGTGAAGACAGCCTCAAAGCGGCGCGCGCAAGCCTGGCAGCAGCACAGGGCGGCAATTATATCGCGTTCCACAAGGCGCTTTACGATGCGGGCCGCGCGACCGCGTCCTCGATCGGTAACGTCCGCTCAAAGGTGAACCCCGGCGGCACCAACGACGCGGGCAAGATCGATGCGGAAATCAACGCCAATATCGATCTCCTCCGCAGCCTCCAGCTGACAGGAACGCCCGGCTGGGTGGTCGGCGATCAATTACTGAATGGTGCGGTGGGATATGACGCGCTCAAGGCGGCGATTGCCGAGGCGCGGGCGAAGGGCTGACGCTGCGTCATCGTCGCCTCGACGCGAGGATTCAGAGCAGCCCGATCTGCTTGTCGGCATCTCCCTTTGCCATCGTAACCGAACGTCTCGGCGACAGTAATCACCTGCAACCGGTTATTCTCCCAGTCGAGCATCGGGTGTTTGAATTTGCCCGCCGCGTCGATTTCCGCCTGCATCGGCTTGGTCGGCAGCGTAGCAAAGATCGACGCTCTTGCCCGCCACCATGCAGCGGAGAACATGAGATTGTCGCCACAATAGAGTTCGTTCTGCATAGTGGCGGGTATGGCGGCTGTTGCCCACCGGGCAAGAGTGCGACATTGATTTTCATGGAACGTTCTGTTAGGCACATACCTATGATGCTGATCGGATCGCTCACACTCGCGCTTCACCCACTCGAACCGGTCGCACGATGCGCGCACGACCACCCCCCGTTTAACCCTCTACTCTGTGAGAAATCAGCCATTTTTTCCGCATGGCAAGCCGCTCGCTTTACGACGCCGGAACCGGCGGTTCGACAAAGGCTGCAGACTTGGCCAGCGCTTCATCTGGGGCGGCGAGGATCGCGCGGTACAGGTCTTGGCTTGGATAGTGCATGTGCGGCTTGGCTGCGTCGTAGGCGGGCTGGGGAACTGGCGTTTCGCCGGTATAGGCCGCAGGCGCGCGATAACGGGCAATATCCTCCGTCCCGATCCCGGCGCGTTCGCACACCGCCGGATCGATCCAGCGTTCGGGGATCAGGTCGCGCGCAGGGCACGCGATTTCAAGCGTCATGTCGTCGGGCCCTGCAAAATAGATCGACTTGCAAAAGCCATGATCGAGCGGGCCCATCACATTGACCCCGTGGCTGCGGATTCGGTCGCGGCAGGCGAGGAGGTGCGCCTCATCATCGGCGGCCAGCGCGATGTGCTGAAGCGTGCCCGACGCCGAGGTGCCGCCGCCCCAGCCGGCGTGGGTCACACCGATTTCGCGCCGAATCGCGCCGACTTCGGGAAGCTGGACCACCGAGAAGTAGTTATGTTCGCCAAGTTTCAGGAAGGCGTGCAGCCCGCCGGGAACGCCATGCATGTCGAATATCGCCACGAGCGGCGCGCCGACCACCTGGCTGAAAAACTCGATATGGCTTTTGATGTCGGCGGCCATGAAGGCGACGTGATGGACTCCGTTGGGGGCTTGCGTCATGGGCGGTTCCTCTTCCGGTCGCAGCCATGCCATGTCACTGGCCCGGAATCGAGTGGGAGGATTGATAGCCGATGCGCATCGTTCGTGAACCCTATGGCTTTGTCCATTCCGATCCGGGCCGCCTCAAGGAAACTTACGGCGGGCCATCGGGACAGGTGTTTGTCGAATGCATGCGCATCCGCCCCGAAACCGGGGCCGCAACGTCGTGCATCGTGTTCAGCCACCCGATCGGCGGCGGCGCGTTCCTGCCGCTCGTCACCGCGCTCGCCCATGCCGGGCATCACGTGATCTATTGCAACCCGCGCTATCGCGGCAACGATACTGCGCTGATCATGGAAAAATGCGTCCTCGATCTGGGCGCGTGCATCGCCGATCTTAAACAGCGCTTCGGCTATGAACAGGTGGTGCTCGGCGGCTGGTCGGGGGGCGGGTCGCTGTCGCTTTTCTATCAGGATCAGGCGACCGCTCCTACGATCACGCATACGCCGGCCGGCGATCGGTGCGATCTGGTCGCAGCAAAGCTGATACCGGCAGACGGCGTGCTTCTTCTCGCCGCGCATATCAGTCGCGCCGTAACGATGACCGAATGGCTCGATCCATCGATCCTCGACGAGGACGCGCCTTTCGACCGCGATGCAGGCCTCAACATCTACGCAGCCGACTGCCCCGCCCAGCCACCTTACAGCGAAGACTTCGTGGTCAGGTTCCGCGCGGCGCAACTGGCACGCAATCGCCGGATCACCGCGCGGGTAAAAGCGCAACTCGCCGATCTCAAGACAGGCAACGATCCCGATGCCGAACGCTGTTTCACCGTGCAAGGCACGATGTGCGACGTCCGCTGGCTCGATCCTGCGCAAGACCCGTCGGACCGCGACCCGGGCACCTGCTATCTCGGCGATCCGCGCATCGCGAACGACGGCCCGGTCGGTCTGGCGCGTTTCACGACACTCCGGTCATGGCTGTCGCAATGGAGTTACGATGACAGCCGCGCCGACGGACTCGGCAATGCTGCGCGGGTAACGTGCCCGGTGCTCGTTATCTCGAACTCGGCCGATCTTGCCTGCACCCCGAGCCACGCCGACCGGCTGTTTGCGGCGCTGGGCAACGCGGACAAGGCATCGATTACGATCAAGGATGCCGATCATTATTATATGGCGCGGCCCGATCTGTTGCCGAAAGCGGCAGGAGCGGTGACTGGATGGATGAAGGATCGCGGTTTCTGAAACATCTCTATGCGATCGGTCTGGGCAGCAACCGGCGCCACCACCTCTTTGGCAGCCCGCGCAAGCTGCTGGCAGAAGCGCTGCGCGAACTTCCTGGAACGCTTGTCGTCGCGTCGCATATCATCACATCACGACCGATTGGCCCGTCGCAGCGCGACTATGCCAATGCAGCGGCCCTGGTTGCGGCAAACCACGAACCGCCCGATTTTTTACGCAAGTTGAAAGCGGTCGAGCGCCAGTTCGGCCGCACGTGCGGCGGCCAGCGCTGGTCGGCACGGGTGCTCGATCTCGACATCATCCTTTGGAGCGGCGGCATCTGGAGCGGCCCCGGTCTCCTCGTGCCGCACCCCCAGATGCGCCAACGCCGCTTTGTGCTAGGCCCGGTCGAACAAATTGCGGGCGGGTGGCGCGATCCGATCACGAACCTGTCGATCCGCCATCTGCGCGCGCGCCTTGACCGGCCCCGCGCGCACGACTAGGGCCGCGCGGCACACGATGCGGTCGCAGGTGGGGCCCTTAGCTCAGTCGGTAGAGCAACTGACTTTTAATCAGTAGGTCGCTGGTTCGAACCCAGCAGGGCTCACCATGTTATATCGGTGAGAAGACCCAGCGCGTTGGTGCCGGATCGCAGGCGATCCGGGTG